>DAOVTM010000412.1 GCA_030633145.1 Desulfobulbaceae bacterium | reverse complement strand
CAATATTTTCAGCTCTATCGCTCCTGGCGCGGCTGGAAGTTTTATCTTGAATTCCTGGTGATCGTCCAGGCGTGGGCAACCGTGGTCGGTTTTCTCCTCTTTTACTTTTTTATCTTTAAGATCTCAGACGGCTATTCCAGGACAGTCTTTATCCTCTGGTCTCTGGCGACCCCGTTTCTCATTTTCTTTTCCCATCTTATTGTCCGTAAGCTGCTGCACCATTTTCGCTCTCAGGGAAAAAATATCCGCCATGCGGTCATTGTCGGCGCCGGTGATCTCGGAACCAGAATGGCAACACAGATGGAAGAAATTCCATGGGCAGGTATTGATGTGGTTGGTTTTTTTGACGATAAACTAGCCACAAAAGAAATGCTTGCCGATATCAAGAAGCCTTTGCTCGGCAGGATCAATGAGGTGCATGATTATCTGATCGGCAATGACATCGACTATGTGTACATTGCCCTGCCCATGCGGGCGGAACGAAAAATATTCAATATTCTTCGTGAATGCCGGGATCTTGGAGCTCAGATTTACCTGGTGCCGGATCTGTATATCTTTGGTCTCCACCACGCCCAGATCCAGTCCCTTGGTGATATGCTGGTGTTGAATTTTAATCCTGATTCCAACTGGAAACGGGTCTTTGATATTGTCTTCTCTTCTGTCATCCTTGTGCTGACCGCCCCGATTATGCTGCTGATCATGCTGCTCATCAGGCGGGACAGCAAGGGGCCGATTTTCTATCAACACCGGCGGATCATGGCGCCCGGGCGTGCGTTTAACTGTCTGAAATTCATAACCATGACCATTGATGCCGATCAGAGATTAAAAATTCTGTTCAAAGAAAATCCGGCCATGGCAGAGGAGTGGGAGAAAAATTTCAAGTTGAAGAATGATCCCCGCATCACCCGAATCGGCCGGTTTCTCCGCAAAACCAGTCTGGATGAATTCCCCCAGTTTATCAATGTGTTGAGGGGCGAGATGAGCGTGGTCGGCGCCCGCCCCATTGTGGGAAAAGAACTGGAAGAATACTACAAGGGAAACGGCGACCAGAGCGCAGGACGTTATGTATCCATGAAACCGGGCATTACCGGCCCCTGGCAGGTAATGAAGAGAAATGATATGAATGATTACCAGGAACGGGTGGATCTTGACGACTGGTATGTCCTCAACTACTCACTCTGGTGTGATATTAAGATTATTTTTAAGACGGTTCGCTGTATGATTAATGGTAAGGGGGCGTATTAGCGGGTGGAGAGTGAAGAGTGAGGGGGCAACTATACCTGTCGTTAATATTCGACTTGCTCTTGATCTACAACGATATTTGCGGCTAAAGCCGCACCTACAGAGGAACCCGTGCTTGTAGGTGCGGCTTTAGCCGCAAAAAATACTGGGGATCAGAAGCAAGCCGAATATTTTCTCTGATTCAGCATGATACCTCTCTCTTCCCTTCAGCTTTGTTGTTGTTTAGAAAGATTATGCTGCATCTGTGCCTGCGCCTTTTGCAGAGCCTGCTGCATGGTCTGCACCAGCAGGTAGGCATCGGAAACCGACATGACGATCCGGTTGGAAATACTGGCATGTTCAGGCATGGCTCTATGGTGATTGCCGAATTCAATCAGCACGTCCCCGGCTCCTGCATACACGTTAAACACATCGCGATACACATATTCAAGTTCCGGCGGAACATGAAACTGTATGCTGGGGGGCTGCTGTTCCTGCTTTTCCTCTTCGCTCATTCTGCTCTCCGTTTTTTGTAACTATTTTTTTGTAACTATTCAGGTGGATGCCGATTTTAAGACCTGACAGGTTTTTCTAATTTTCAGGTTATCCAACTTTGATTATATGAGTCGAGCAACGTGGGTTAGATGAACCATTCTAAACCTGTCAGGTCTCTGCTGCGCACCCACCCTACGATGAATCCTTGCAACTTTGTGAAATGGCAAAATGTTAGAATATTTTTATTTGCTTACTTCTCTCCTGCTCATGAAAGGTATAAAACTTTAAATTGACCAGGCACCAAGGTCATGCCCGGGGCATTGGTTGAGTTCTGGAGTGTTGTATCCAGAACCCGGGTGGCTGGCATTCCGCCGGTGATAACCTTGGCGCTGCATTTTGTGTTGCGGACTGGTCCCATCATCATCCCGGAGGCAACACCGCCAATGGCTCCCGCATTATCCCCCATGCTGGTTGGAGTCGTCGTGCCGACATTATGGGATGGCATAAACATGATCAGATGTTTCATGGATGCTGTAGTGGGAATAGCCATCGCCTTCATACCCATATTGGGGTATGGAATCGGCACTGGCGACGGCGCTGCCGGTGTAATACAGGTATCCGGGAAGGCGAAATCCATCCCCGGCATGGAACAATTTGCAAACATTGGTTTTCTCCTGTTTTTTAGCTATCTGGTGGGGCAGTGGTGGCCTTCAGGTCGGCAGCATTTACCCCATAAGAATTTTTTCACCATCTATTTTGGTACATTTCTTACTGTTCATAATCGTATGTTCCGCATCCATAATATGTAACCCTTCAGCAGTTCGGGTGATTTGACCCGCTTTAACCATATCATGATCCTCGGTGCTTCTAATGTAGCCCTTAAAACGGTTAATCACCTGCCTGGCCATGGTATTAATCAAATTACTGATCAATCGCACGGTTTTATAACTGGCCTGAAGGTCATTTCCTCTTGCGGTAACAGCATCATAGGAAATAATTGCCTCATCGCTCTTGTGGATGACCCTTTTGGAAAAACAGTTCAGATTATTTGCCACAATGGAAACATTCTCTGTGGAATGAATATTCAAGCTGCCCCGGTTTACCTGAATATCCGTATCCGCCGGAAAAGAAAGCCGCATCTTCTGGCTGACCGGTCGATCAATTATACCAAGAACATAGATCATCCCGATTGCATTTTCCGTACAGACAACCAGGTCACCGGCCTGCGGGTCAACAAGACAAGAGAATGCCCGTTTTGCCTGTCTTGATTTTCCATGGATGTTGACAACCACTGCATTGGATTCAACTGCGATAACCGAACATTCCCGAACAACCGACTCCATATCCGCATGAAGCGGGATTATTTTTTCTGCTGAACTCTTCATTATACTCCCCATAATTCTGATTTGAGCCGTTTATCATCGGTACCCCGTGCTAGGGATTTGTTGGCACCGCTCCATATCGTATGTTCGTCATCCACCCGGTGCAGATTTGCCATAAACAGGTTTGCGTTGAAAAAATCCGAATTTTTTATTTTGGCATGTGACAGATCGGCATAGGTAAGATCGCATCCCTTGAAAATGGAATCCTCAGCCTGCACCCCTTCCATCTGGGTCTGGTAGAGGTTGGCCGATGAAAAATCCGTCCTGGTCAGAGTGGCATTTTGCATACTTGCCATCTTCATATTTGCGTTGACAAAGCTGGAACCGGTTAATTTGGCTTCGTAAAAATTAGCCAGTTCAAGCATTGCGTTATCAAAGAGAGAACCTTCGCAGGATGCCTGGACAAAGCCCCCCTGCTTGAGCTGTGTCCGGCAGAAATTACAGTTATTCAAGGAACACTCCCGAAACTGCACCTGGGTCAGATCCATATCGCTGAAATCCGTTCCATTCAGGGTTGCGCCATTGAAAAGAGAGAGATTGATAGCTGCGCCTTTGAAAATAGTATTTTCAAACTCGCACTCATAAAAAGTTGTTTTATAATGGATTGACCGGGAAAAATCAACAGACTGCATCTTGCAGGTGGTAAAGACAACCGTGTCAAGGT
>DAOVTM010000393.1 GCA_030633145.1 Desulfobulbaceae bacterium | reverse complement strand
CAGATGATTTTTTATATTGTCGTAATCATCAACAATGATTGGAGTAACGAATGGTTCGGCTCCGGCCTGTTCAGCCAACCCTGCCAGAACCGCAGAGTTTGACTCAATAGTCTTGCCCGCCGGAGGCGACCCGTCCAGATCCACCAGTTCACTGCCAGTGGGGATAATGGTGATCTGCGGTTTTTTCCGCACTACAACCTCAGCACAGCCAGCAGTGAGCAGGGCTGCCACATCAGGCGGAGCCAGTTGATGGTGGGAGGGAAAGAGCAATTCAGTGGCAACAATATCCTCCCCCACCTTACGCACGTTCTGCCAGGGATAGACCGGAACCCGGATAAGACCAGTCTGCTGGTCATCCGCCATCAGGACATGTTCAATCATGACCACGGCATCGTAATCATCCGGCATGGGGTAGCCGGTGTTGATGAACTCTGCCTTGCCGCCCGCAATGTCCAGAGTAATTGGATTGTCGTCAGCGGCTCCAAAGGTGTTCCGAGCTGAGACTGCCAGCCCGTCCATGGCTGCGGCATGAAAGGAAGGCGCAGACAATCGGGCTGTTACCGGTTCCGCAGTCACTCGACCGGATGCGTAACGGCTGGGTATAGTCTCGCTTTTGGTCAGCTTTGCATCAAAACGATCCGCAAGGATCTCCCTGGCCTTTGCCAGAGGCTGCATGTTGAGATAAACAGTACGTTTCATAATGGGTTTATCAGGTAAAGTTCCCTGAACAAGGTGGGCAGAATTCTCTCATCTGGTGTCTATTTTTTGAGATACCGGTACAGTTGTGCAAAACTGCACCCATAACACTGGAACTGTTCACTTTTGCCACGAATGGTAACGGTATGAGGGGTGAAATGTTCCTCTGGCAGGGTAAGGTGCTGAAAACTGCTTTCACCAACCAGCACGTCACTCTTGAGCTGGGAGGCTATCTCTTCCAGGCGAAAGGCAACATTGACCACATCGCCGACAATGGTGTAATCACGGTTATGGGAGACCCCGATATTGCCCTGGATGCCGGGACCGGTATTAAGGGATACCCAGACCTGTAGGCTGCGCTGGATATTCAGACGCTTCCCCACCGCATTGGTCAGGTACTGAATCTCACCAGCGGCACGAAGAGCGCAGTCGGTCTGACGGGGACCATCCTGATCGCTCCAGACCGCCATGACTGCGTCCCCGATGAATTTATCCACCCGTCCACCGTTTTCCTCCACAACCTTGCTCACAGCCCGTGACCAGAGCTGCAACAGACTGGAGATCTGTTTATCCCCAATCTCCTCTGCCAGGGAGGTGTAGCCCCGAATATCGCAGATCAGGACAGAGACGGTTTCCTTTTGAAGAAAAATTGCAGTCTGGTCGCCAGCATCCTCAACCGTATCCTCTTCGTTGGGCAGGGGCTGGTTGTCCTGTTGAAAAATAAGCTTGATGCTGCCCAGAGAGATGGTGTCACCGGAGTGCAGCGGGGTCGGACCCTGGATCATCTTCCGGTTGACAAAGGTTCCGTTGGCACTGCCCAGATCAAGAATGGTATAATTGCAGTCACCATCAACCTGGAGCATGGAGTGACGGCGGGAAATGGATGAGTGGGGCAGGATAACATCATTGGTAAAGCTTCGACCAATACCAATGGTACTGTCTCCCCTCAGGGGCCAGCTACTCTCCTCCTGATCGCCCTGCCCTTCTATATGGAGCCAGGCACAGGGATTCGATGACAGCGATTCAGTCATGGGCGGCTGGTCAGCTCCTTGATGGTTCTGTCAAGAGCCGGGAAGAAATACTCCTCGGTCCAGCGTTGGCTGCGTTTGTCCAGATCCTTGATCTCCTCTCCGGGATTGGGTGCGGCAAAACAGAGAAAGGACAGCTCAGTGCCTTTATCCCTGGCCTGCAGGGAAATGGAAAAGGTAAAACGCATGGAGTCATGTTCCCAGACCGTTGACTCAATCCTGGATGGCTGAGACTGGAGGATGGAGATGCCGAATTCACCGAACACGGACTGCACAGCCCGGTGCATGGTATTTGGTTTTTGCGGATACACCGTGAGAAAGGTCACTCGATTACTTGCTTCAATCGATTCTATTTCATCCATATTTCCGGGCAGCAACTTTTTAGGAATAAAGATAGGTTGACCAATGACAATGGCTTCGGGATCAGTGATATGGTTGACATCGGCAATGACGTTCCAGTTGTTCACATCTCCGGTCATGACCTGGGCAATGATGGACAGGCTCTCATTGGAGCCGACCCGGTGCATGATACAGTCCGCATTGTTTGTGCCACATTTTGGAGGCTGGTAGCTGGTTCTCTTCCGGGGCGAGGATGCACGGTTGGACGCACTGCTAATGCCATTGATCCGGTACTCCTCTTTGAGCATACTCATGGGTATCTTGATGACCTGCCCCCTGGTGAGGGCTTTCGGACGGGTGATTCCGTTGAGCTTGGCAATCTGCTGCCAGTTGTCCGCGCTGGTCGTATAGCGTCCGGCAATGCGGGAGAGGGTATCTGAACTCTTGATGACATAGTCGATGAATTCAGGTTGATTCAGCAGTTCAGCAGCAGTCTTGGTATAGGTCATTGACTGGTTGCGAAAGGTGAACAGGAGCGGCGTAAGGCTGTTGTTGAGCTGGTGGAAGAAGAGGTGACGGATGATGCCACTCCTGCTGCCGTTGTCTGCAATGGCGAGGGTGATCTCAATGCCGACAGTCGTTGTCTGTTTGCCCTCGGGTGCAGTCTGCAGGTTGACGGTTGCCTGGTAGGTGACAGGGGTGTTGAGTGGATTATTGTCCGTGGGAATCAGAGTAATGAATTTTCTTGTCCGGGTGGTGACAGTGGTGCCTTCCGTGTTGACTTGTAGAGGAACTTCCCCCATCTGCTCCAGGGCATCAGAGACCGCTTTGATAGTGGTGTCGTAGCTGTTGCTGTATTCCACCAGAACAGGAGCGGGCTGATTAAAATCAATTGCCGGATAGAGGCCAGCGGCATGCTGGTGTATCTGGACATTGGAGGTTGTCTGCACACAGCCGCTCAGGAGGAGCAAGGCTGCGAGACAAAACATGGTGATGAGATTAATCTGTTTTATTTTTTTAATTTTATTTGTCATACTATACCTGTTTTATGCTTCAACCCAACCTATCCACCAGTCTCCGTCTTGTTTGATTATTGCTGTACATTCCGTTTTCATAATTATATATCGATATAGCTCAGCAGAAAAAAAGTGCGTACCGAAAACTTTAGCGATACTTGGAAGGTGGAGCGTAGCAACTAACTTCGTAATTCCAAGATTTTTTTTCCGCTGGAACACCTTATCAGCCTCTTTTCAAGCTGTAGAATCAACAAATTTCGTTATTCCTTTTTGAAATAAAAATAACCTGTTAATGATGTTGACTCCCATGGTACTTGACGCTTCCCAGACTGTTGCATAACATTTACACGTATTTTCTTGAATACTTCTTCAATAGTAATATTTGGTTCATTTATAAATTTTAGAAGGGCTGAAGTATAGAGACCATTGAATCCATTTGAGCCATCTGAAGCTGTATTTCCGGGTGATGTAGCATATGCTATAATCGAACCGGATGGAGCATTCATAAAAGCGAGACCACTCCCCTTCGCCCCTCTACGCCAACTTCTTTCAAAAGGATTATCCCGGCAAGCATCTAAGATGACAATATTTGTCCTTGAACCAGCATTTTCCATTTTGGCAAGTATTCTGTCTGCACGCACACAATCATATTCTACGTCATTTTCATTATATAATTTTGCGTCAACTGGAATAAGGTAATTGATACCTTGAACCTGTACACCATGACCAGCATAAAAGAATAACGCTATGTCATCAGCAGATAATTTTTTTCCGAAATTATCAACCACTTTTTTCATTTTTTTTTGAGTACAGTTTTCATATTTTGATACTGTAAAGCCTAATTTTTGTAACGCTTGCTGTACAGATACTGCATCATGAACGGAATTACGTAAATTCCCTCCATAAGTGTATGCGGCATTTCCAATGACTAATGCTTTTCGTTTTGCTGGAGCGTTAGATTTTATGTTTGTTTTTGCTATCTCTGGTAAAATACCATTATTTTCTCTTATTACAGTAACATATTTTTTTTCAACATTTTTATGACGATCCATGGCTCTAACCATAATATCGTTTTTT
>DAOVTM010000112.1 GCA_030633145.1 Desulfobulbaceae bacterium | reverse complement strand
TCAAGACCGTCAGGATCAACCCTTTATGGTTGAGCAAAATGGGAAGATAGTCACGCAGGTGTTTGCCTTCTTCCTGCTGAAAATCTTCCATGAAGGGATCTTCTGTATGCATGGTATAGGGTATTAGGAAATTTAGAAAAAACTCTCTGGAATGACGATGATATCGTCGGGCAGTACCGGGGTATTATAGACTACTTTTTTTATAACTATCTTTTTGCCGTCAACTATTCTGTGAATTTTGATACCAGATTCTGAGGCGATACCGGTGAGACCACCTGCCAGAGAAACTACATTGAGAACCGTTGTCTTGCGACCGCAGGGGTAAGGGCCGGGCTTGGTGATTTCTCCCGTTATATAGCAGACCCATGCCTTGGGTACAGACACCGTATCCCCACCCTTAATCTGAATGTTTTGACTGGCATCACCTACCTCCAATAAGTTATACAGGTCAACAGTTATAGTTTTCCGCCTGCCATCCTGCTCCCTTTTGATGGAAACTGTTTCGCCGGCTCCATCCTGCAAGCCGCCAACCTTGGATATCAGTTCCAATAATGTGGTAGATCCATGCAGTTCAATAAGACCGGGTTGCATCACTTGACCAAGCACGGTGACCTTCTTGCTCCTGAACTGATCTATAAAAATATTGACCTGGGGGGTGATGATATAGCCGTCAGCTAAACGGATTCTTATCTCTTCTGCTGCGGCAGGTATTTTTAAACTCCCAACTTGAACCGCACCGATCAGCGGAAAGGTAATATTTCCCTGATCCGAGACACGTACCTTGGTTGTCAGTTCCTCGTGATCATAGACGGTAACCGTCAGTACATCACCGGAACCGATAATATAGTCAGCACTCAGGGTCAATCCAGCATGAAATATGATGAAAAGAAAAAATACAGATTGAATAAGGAAAAATGTTATTCGCATGAATCATAAGGAAGAATTAATAAAAACAAGAAAATCTTTGCCCAAAAAAGGCGTAACCCGACAATACATCCTATATTTTGCCAGTGAGCATCAACTGGAAATAATTTGTCTCGTAATCCAGCAGGTCAATATTGGAGTCCTTCATATCAAAGGTGTAAGCCGCACCCAGAGAAAGCCACTTATAGAACGCAAACTGGAGACCGATGTCAAAGAAATAGCGGTCATCAGTACGTGACAAGTCTTCAAGCAGATCATAATCTGAATTTTCATAGATAAACTGCATATCGCCCCTGAGCCTGTTGGTAAACCTGTGGGTGAAACCCAAACGATTTGACCATACTGATTTGAAGAGTGCGGCAAGGGTATCTGTTTCCTCAGTGGAATAAGTAGTCTTAAGCAGCAGGGAACTCTTATCCGTCATCAGCCAATCCCACTGGAGTTGATAGGCAAAGGCTCCTTTGTTGTTTTGATCCTGATATTGGTCACTGTCGTAGGTTTTGTCCTGATACCCTGCCTTGCCCGAAAAGCTGGTACTGACAGAGGACTGCCAGTTAATACCACCAAAGAGATAATTGCTCGTGCTGTCCTTGTCATACCCCTGATCCTGCTCATCATAAACTGATTGAATGATACGGTACTCAACAAAAAAGTTGGTTTTGGGACTGTAATCATAATAGAAATAAAAATCGAAACCATGGTCAGCTCGATCTAAGAAACCGTTTATATCGTTATCATAGACGAGGGTATAGTTGTCATAGCTCAGAGTGGTGGCAAACTTACTTGATATTTGCCAGGCAGCACTGGCCAGAAAGAGATTATTACCATAGATCCTCTGATTATCAGAGGTGGCATTGGTGCGGTTAAACTGATCCTGGTCATAGGCAAACTTATCCGTGAGAATAAAGGAAAGCTTAGGGGAGGGGTTGTACTGAGCCATTCCCTCTACATCTCCTGCCAGCATATTTAGATCAGAGTTAAGAGAGTAGTTTCTGTATTCAAGGTGACCGCCGACATAAAACTGAGATTTATTATAAAACCTGTTATGGGGTTGCGCAAACTGCAGTCCACCTGGAGAAGTATTATTGAGGGCAATATGGAGTGGGCGCATATTTCTTTCCGGTGTAGTATATGCAAGACCGGCAAAATAGGTCGTGAGCAGATTGTCCTCTTGGTCATGCGTCACATTGTAGAGGTTATCTGTCCACTCTCCCTTGATTCTGGCCTGAGCATGAAATTTTCCATAACGATGACCAAACACATCACCTCTTGATTTCATCTCATCTTCTGCAACAGGGGGAGGATCATTTAGCTCAGCTACTATTTCCTGATCAGCAAGAGCTGCCACTGTTATGATGTTATTATGTTTTTTTACTATCGGGCTGGTGACCTCTATTATCTCGCTGCTATAAGCATTTACTGTACTCCCTGTAATACAGGCAACGAGTACAATCATCAAAATATATTTTATTGACCTATTCACAATTATGAGCCTATGTAGAAAGTGATGTAATAGTATTCGGCATCCTTCATTTCCCGGTTGACACTTTTCGCACAATCTGGTTCCCAGGAGCATTGTGGGAGCAATGTATTACCAAAAGTGTCAACTAGTTTTCGCCTGAAATGAAGGATGCATAGTATTCGTATAATTTATGGTCTTGACGGGCTTGCAGGTTTAGGCTTTTCCTTCTTTGGCTTTTCCTTCTTTGGCTTATCCTGTGGTTGTCCAGGATCCTCTTCCGGCTCTTCTGGTCTTTCTGGAATAACCTCAGCACCCACATGAAACCTGCTCATAATGTCTCGATCATCGAGTACAATTTGTTTACCACACTCAGCATTACTCTCCTCAACAGCTTCACTCACTATGTCATCGGTAAGGCCGAGTTTATTAGCCGCCTTTTGCACAGTATCTCTGCTGGCATCCGCACAGAGGAGAGCCTTGAGACCTGCCTTTATGTTAAACTGATCCTGATTGGTGACAACAAAGCTCTTGCTGATGATATAGGAAATTATTTCCTCGGCTGTATGGTCATCAGCCAGTGCATTTTCAATGGCTATTGCCATTCCATAGTCCTTAAATTCATCATCAAAGACATCCTTCCAGGATTCAACAGTAGGAGCCTCTGATGCTGGTTCACTGGTATCTGCCGCCAGAGCCAATGCAGGGCTGATCATGAGAATCAAAAACATTGTGCAAATAATTTGTTTCATGGCGCAACCACCCTTGAGTAAAAATTTTAGTTACGTTCTTTTAATTAATAATATGATTAAGATTTATTGTCCAGTAAATGTCGCTGTTACCTGCATCATTTACCGGCATGGCATTTATTAGCGATTAAAAACATGCCGAAAATAGGGAATCCAGCGGGTCAGCATAGACCTCAGTTGACCAGTGCGTTTCAGGGAGCCAATATAACCATTAGCAGCATACAGGAGCATTTTGTCGTCTTGACGGATACCCCATCCAATCTCCTCCCTGGTCATCGGCACGATGATAGGAGCCAACCCTTTGTCTTTATTTTCAGCACCATAATAAAAGTTCATGGGCAGGTCATAGACAAAGACATCGATCTCTTTTGCTATCAAGGCGTTAACGGCAAGTTGTGAAGCGGAAAAGGTATATTGTTTTTTTGCGCCCTCAAGCATTCTTTCAACAAAAACATTTCCGGTAGTCCCTTTAACAGTTCCAACCTTGACTTCAGGAGGAAGTAAATCAGAACTCCCGTTGTAGAAATTATTCTTGTCTTCCTCCCGAACAAGAGAGACCAGCCCGCTGACCATATAAGGGTCGGAAAAGGCAATCACTTCTCGGCGTTCATTGGTTATGGACATGGCCGACATGATAATGTCGGTTTTACCTGCCAGCAGATACGGGATCTGGTCTTTCCATTTCACCTCGATAATTTCAAGTTTCCTGCCTGTAACCGCTGCCAGTCCATGCGCAAATTCAACTTCAAGACCTGTTATCTGGCCAGACTCTTTATAATCCATGGGCGGTGCAGTGGCACTTATCCCAACCCGGAGCGGTCTTCCATCTGAAGGAGGCGGAACAGCCGAGTCTTCACTTGTCTGTGAATTGCTCTGTACGCAACCGTTAAGGGTGATACAAAGGAAACAGATCAGAATTGAGAAAATGTGCAAAACCGGTTTGTTTTGTTGCATGGGAAACCTCAATAAAGATTCTTTATGGTGATTAATGGCAGATACTAGTCTTTGACCTGATGATAAACCCTGTCCGATGTTGCCAGAAAAAAACTTGTCAGAAAAAAAAGTGGCTAATCTAATAATATAGGAATTTCCATTTTTCACCCATGACCCGTAGGTTGGTCTGAGTGTAACGAAGCCCAACAAAATGTAGGTTAACCCGAGACTTTCGGACAAAAAAATCATCTTTGTACGAAACAATCAAGGTTGCTTATTTATCAGATTAAGTATATTACTTTTTTATATAACCACATACAGCACAGATAAATCAATAAAAAAATAAACTATCTTGCCTGGACGATTTTCTGCAACCACCAAGATTATCTTCAACCTCAGAAAGGGGTGAACACCCATGAAAAAAGGTGAAAAAATCCAGAAACTCTTCAAACTAGTACTCGTTGCGGCAGTCATGTTATCGCTGCCTATATATTACTGTCACGGGGCAGAAGATGCAACTATTAAAATGTCCACCACATCCTCCACCCAGGCATCCGGCCTGCTGGACATCCTGATCCCTGCCTTTTTTACTGATACCGGTATCAGGGTAAAAGTTATCGCCAAGGGTACCGGTGCCGCCATCAGGGATGGTATGGATGGAAATGTTGATCTCATCTTTGTCCATGCCAGAACACGGGAGGAAAAATTTGTCAGCCAGGGATTTGGCACCAGGCGGTATCCGGTTATGCACAACGACTTTGTCATTCTCGGCCCCAAAGCTGATCCAGCCGGGGTCATGGGGACAGAGAGTGTTGTCGATGCTCTGAAGAAAATCGCCCATAGCAAGAGTCTGTTTGTTTCCAGGGGGGATGATTCCGGCACCCATACCAAGGAGCAGCTCTTGTGGAAGGAGACTGACCTGCCTTTAATAACGATGGTAACGATGGACAAGCAAACCCTGGCTCCGGCTGATTCAGCCAACTGGTACCTTTCCGTTGGCCAGGGAATGGGCAAGACCCTGACCTTTGCCCATGAGAAGCAGACCTATACCCTGTCAGACCGGGGTACCTATATCAAATACCGCTTTGGCCGGGAAATACCCATTGATCTCCATATCGTATGTGAAGGTGATCCATCCCTTGCCAACCCCTACGGTGTAATCCCGGTGAATCCCAAAAAATTCCCCCATGTCCGTTATGAAGCAGCGAGACAGTTTGCCCGGTGGATCACCTCGCCCCGAGGACAGCAGCTGATTGCGGAATACCGTTTACTCGGAAAGCAGTTGTTCTACCCTGATGCCACAGAGGATTGAGCCGGAAACGGCCACTCTACTGTGAACATCCTCATTGACAGCTTCAGTGCTGCTTTCATGCTGGTCTGGTTCCTTGACCCCGAACTGCTGCTCATTGTCGGTGTTTCGCTCAAGGTAAGCTGTATCGCCACCATCCTGGCCGCTGGCATCGGTGTACCCATGGGCTTTTTCATAGCCTTTGCCGATCTGCCCGGTAAACGAGGTGTAATCATCATCCTCAACACCCTGCTGGCCCTGCCAACCGTGGTCATCGGCCTCTTTGTCTATTCCTTTATTTCCCGCCAGTCTCTCCTTGGCTCCCTGGATCTGCTCTATACCCAGACCGCCATGGTTATCGGCCAGTTGATCCTGATAATCCCCGTGGTCACCGCCCTGACCATTGCCGCAGTCAACCGAGTTGACGAACGATTCCGCAGAACCGCCATGACCCTGGGAGCCAATACTCTTCAAACTGCGATGGTTATCTTCCGAGAAGCCCGTTTCGGTATCGGTGCGGCAGTCATTGCCGCCTTTGGTCGAGTGATCTCCGAGGTGGGAATTTCCATGATGCTGGGGGGAAACATCAAGGGGTTTACCCGCACCATGACCACGGCAATGGCTCTGGAGTACGATAAGGGTTCCTTTGTACTGGCAGTTGCCCTGGGACTGGTGCTGATGAGTTTGAGCCTGGCAATGAATGTTTTTTTTCATCTTTGTCAAGGGGCAGTTGAAAATCAGTAATTGCAAATTACCATGCTCTATACAATAAAAAATCTAATCAAACAGGCGGGCAGCCGCACGATCCTGAATATACCTGCCCTGAACATTGAGAGCAACAGGATTTACGGCCTGCTGGGATCCAATGGAGCCGGTAAGACCACCCTTCTCAATATCCTGGCCTTTCTCGAAGCCCCTTCCTCTGGCCTGATAGAATTCAACGGCAAGCCCGTTAACTTCAATCGTTCCGGCCGGCATCGGTTGCGCCAAAATGTGGTCATGGTGGAGCAGCATCCGGTTCTCTTTTCCACCTCAGTGTATAAAAACATCGAGTTTGGTCTCAAAATTCGCAACATCGAGTCCAAACAACGGGAAAAGATCATTGTGGAAGTGCTTGAAATGGTGGATCTACTGCCCTTTAAAGAAGAACCTGTCCAGGGATTGTCAGGAGGCGAAACCCAACGCATTGCCCTGGCCCGGGCCCTGGCCCTCGCCCCTGGAGTACTGCTCTGTGATGAACCCTGCTCCAGCGTTGATATGGAAAACCAGTCCGTTATTTCAACTCTCCTCAAAGAGATAAACAGCAGTCGTGGAATCTCTATTATCTTTACCAGCCATGACCGGTTGCAGGTTGCCGGACTTGCCCATCATACCCTGTTACTGGAAGGAGGGACGCTGGTATCGGCCAGCTATGAAAACATTTTTTCAGGTGTTGTACTTGGCCGAGAAAAAAATGGCAACAGGATCCTCTACCGCCTGGGGGACAGCGTTGACCTGCTGTTGTCAGGGAACATGGAACCGGCAGAGAGCTTGAATGGGGATAAGAGACGGATTTTTATTGATCCGACAAGGGTCGTACTTCTGGACATAGAACCGGATAAAAAACCGGACAAAAATACAGCGGCTATCCTTCAAGGCAGCGTCATACAGCTGACAGCCACGGATGAACGGGTGCGAATGGTGGTTGATGTGGGGGTAATGTTGACCGTGCTGCTCCAGAGAGTCCAATACCAGCAGCACACACCAGCCATTGGAGATAAGGTGTGGTTACGGATAAACGGTGTCGAGATACGATGATAAATCATTTTCAATTTTCAACTCTCAACTCTCAATTCTCTATTAACTAATCATGTTCCCTGGTCTTATGAAAGACAATATCCGGGAAGAGTTCGGCAATATGATTAAGTCGCCACTGACCATCAGCGAGAAAGGAGAGATACCCTTCCCCATCCAGAGCCAGGCTCCCCTGGTTCTTGGCCTCAAACTCCTTTAATTTTTTTGGTTCCTCACACTTTACCCAGCGGGCCAGGGTGTAGTTGACCACCTCATACACTGCGTCAACATTGTATTCCGCCTTGAGCCGGGCCATGGCCACCTCAAACTGCAGCACTCCCACCGCCCCCAGGATATAGTCACTGCCCATGATGGGACGGAACAGCTGCACTGCTCCCTCCTCTGCCATCTGCGTTAACCCCTTGTGCAGCTGCTTGGTCTTGAGGGGATTCTTGAGGAGAACCCGACGAAAATGTTCCGGGGCAAAGTTGGGGATACCGGTGAATTTCAGAGGCTCCTTGTCCGTAAAGGTGTCACCGATCTTGATGGTGCCGTGATTATGGATACCGATGATATCACCAGGATATGCCTCATCAATATTTTTCCTGGCCTGGGCCATGAACACAGTGGCGTTGCTCAGGTTGACCTCCTTGCCCAACCGATGGTGTTTAACCCGCATACCTCGGGTAAATTTTCCGGAACAGATCCGAAAAAAGGCAATCCGATCTCGGTGAGCCGGATCCATATTGGCCTGAATCTTAAAGGTAAACCCGGAAAAAGATTCCTCTGTCGGTGTTACCATTCTTGATGTGGTTTCACGGGGCCCAGGGGACGGGGAAAGCTCAACAAAATTATCCAACAGCTCTTTGACCCCGAAGTTGTTAATAGCACTGCCAAAAAAGACCGGGGTCTGGCCGCCGCTGAGGTAGTAGTCCAACTCAAAGGGATTGGCAGCACCCTGGAGCAGTTCCACATCCTCCCTAAGCTGATCCGCATCCTGACCCAGCAGTTCATCGAGCAGGGGATCGTCCAGGTCTGAGATCTTCACCCGATCCTCGGGCCTGGTATCCTGGCTGGGGGTAAAAACATTGAGTTCGGAACGGTGCAGGTCATAAACCCCCTTAAACTCCTTGCCCATGCCGATGGGCCAGGACATAGGGGCGCATTCAATTTGCAGCTTTTCCTCAATATCTGCCAGGATATCCAGAGGATCCAACCCGTCCCGATCCAGCTTATTGATAAAGGTGATAATCGGGGTATTACGCATCCGGCAGACCTCCATCAGTTTTGAGGTCTGTGTCTCTACCCCCTTGGCAGAGTCAATCACCATCAGAGCCGAGTCAACCGCAGTCAGAACCCGGTAGGTGTCTTCAGAAAAATCCTGATGACCGGGGGTATCCAGGAGGTTGATCTCAAAGTCACGATAATTAAACTTCATCACCGAGGTGGTCACGGAGATACCGCGCTCCTGCTCAATGGACATCCAGTCGCTGGTGGCGTGGGCCGCTGTCTTGCGCGATTTGACCGCCCCTGCCATCTTGATAGCCCCGCCAAAGAGGAGGAGCTTTTCCGTCAGGGTAGTCTTGCCCGCATCCGGATGGCTGATAATGCCAAAGGTGCGTCTCCTCTTGATTTCTTTTTCCAGTTTGCTGCTCACGGGATCCCTTTATTCGTTTTTAATATAAGGTTAATACCCTGCCAGTTGGCGGACAAGTTCGGTTCATTATAAACAGCCTGCCGGTTCCTGTCAACGTACCCACTGGTTCATGCACAAAATATTAAAGAACAAATACTTGCTGCTCTCCTCACAGACTCCTGCCAAATCTTAACACATTCTTGGCAATAACCGTCCCTGTCTGCGGTTGCAGCCAGTCATGGTGCTGGTCAGTAAAGGGAAGAAAAACCAGGGTGGTAGAGATATTCTCAGCCCTGGTTTCCGGTAACCTGGGAAAGATATTTTTCCTGCTGACTGCGGATGCGGCAAGGATGACCTTGAGTGCCTGCCTGGCCTCTTCCGCAGGCAGGGTTACCGGATAGAGGTTGGGTCTGATCTGCATCTCCTCTTCCCGGTCAAGCCGCCACTGGCTGATGGTGGTACGTCTGCCGGTACGGAGAAACGTCTTTGGCCTGAGCTTAAAGGCAGGAATCCAGAAACTCATCACCCGTTCATTCCACTCCTGCCTGACAACCATGGGCTGATTGGTCTGTCGGATAAAATCAGCAAAACTCCAGATTTTACTGGCCGGCAGATGGGCAGATATCTTCCAGAAGCCAAGATAGAGTGCTGTATCCCGATCCCCTGGAACAATCCTGCAATTTATTCGCTGCAATCCTTTTTTCCCTACCTGCCAAGCCGTATCACAGTTGCTGCATGTCAGAACCAGGCAATCACCCTCCCCGTCCAGACTCCAGCCACAGCGGGGACAGAGAGTGGCCATAAAGGAAACCTCCCAGCGGGGATTAAAACGGGTACCCTTTAACGGGTAGGAGGAAACCTTGTCAAGTGCAATCAGGGGATTCTGAGTCACCCCATCCAGAAGCATTGCATCATCCGCCCTGAGAGGAAGATAGATAAATGAAATCGACTCGCCGATATAGGCACGATGATACAGCTCTTCATCCTTGTCTGTAAACATGGCATGAAGTTTGGCCGCCTTTTTCAGAATCATGGACATCTTGATGCCAAGCCGTAAAAAACGTCCCCTGCTTTTGCGGTGCAGGCGCACCAGTTTCATGGCCTGGGATCGGACTCCCAGGGAAGGGAGCAGACCGGGCATGGGAAAACCGCTCTGGGTGGTATCGAGAATTCGGTGCGAGATCCCGCTCTCGTTTACAAAATAAATATTACCTTTAAAGCGTAAATAGGGCGTATAGAGCAGTTGATCCTGCGCATCGTTATCAAGGGGGTTGGGCAGGGCATAACGAAACGGCCCATTACACTGGAGAAAATTCTTGACCCCGCAGTAAGGACAGCTGAGCAAACGGTCTGAGGCTGACAGGGTTACAGGGCCGC
>DAOVTM010000241.1 GCA_030633145.1 Desulfobulbaceae bacterium | reverse complement strand
TCACTGCGTTGACCATCTGCATAACCTCCTGGTCTGCGACGAATGGTATCGAGATTTCCTTAGGTCCTATATAGCCTGTTGGCAGTTTACAGAGTTTCCAGACCTGATCGTCAGCCAGCGGTTCCACGTCAGTGGCGTTCAGCAGATTTTTCAGCTTGACCGACTGTACCTGCCGGTCTCCCCGCACCAAGGCAGCCACGGGATTGTCATCAACGAGATAGAGCATGGTCTTGATGATCTCTTTCGGGCTGACCTCAAGAAATTTTGCGACCCGTTCCACTTTTTTGGTGCCTGGGGTGGCTACCTTGGTGCATTCCTGTAACTCAACGGTTTCCTGCTTCGCTACTGGGGGAGCAATGACCGCCTTTTCCACATTGGCGGCATAGTCGCAGTTCTGACAGGTGACCAGGGTGTCCTCGCCGGTATCGGCCAGCACCATGAATTCAT
The DNA here is from genome assembly GCA_030633145.1 of Desulfobulbaceae bacterium. Lineage (GTDB taxonomy): Bacteria > Desulfobacterota > Desulfobulbia > Desulfobulbales > Desulfobulbaceae > DAOVTM01. Next base: position 5,800 of record DAOVTM010000241.1, on the reverse strand, counting down.
GAGAAAAGGAGCCGCCAATGGTGCCGGAATCCGCCTCCACCGGTCGGAAGTCAAGGCCGCACCGTTTGAAAATGCGGTTGTAGGCATCAAACATACGCTGGTAACTCTCTCCGGCTGCCTCATCGCTGACATCAAAGGAGTAGGCATCTTTCATGAGAAATTCACGACTGCGCATAAGGCCGAAGCGGGGTCTGATCTCGTCCCGGAACTTGGTCTGGATCTGATAGAGGTTCAGAGGCAGCTGCCGGTAGGAGTGGATTTCCCTGCGGGCAATATCGGTGATTACCTCCTCATGGGTTGGACCCATGCAGTATTCACGGTCATGGCGATCTTTGAAGCGAAGCAGCTCAGGCCCATACTTTTCCCAGCGTCCAGATTCCTGCCACAGGTCGGCAGGCTGTACCGCAGGCATGAGCAGTTCCTGTGCTCCGGCTCGGTTCATCTCCTCCCTGACAATCTTTTCAACCTTCTGGATAGCAGCCAGCCCCATGGGCAGATAGGTGTAGAGACCCGAGGTGAGCTTGCGGATCAAACCGGCTCGCAGCATGAGTTGATGGCTGATGACCTCGGCCTCAGCCGGGGTCTCCTTGGTGGTCGGGATGAGGGCTTGTGAATAGCGCATTGTTTTTTAATTATATTTTTGTTAAATTGTCAATATTTGACAAGTATCGTCTATTTATAATCCGAATTTGTCCAATCTAACATAAATAGTCGGCCAAAGGCAAGAGGTGATGTAATTCATACCACCCGGAAAGCAACTCATTCAATAATCTCTATACATTTTTCAGGACAAAAAGCAGCCGCCTGATAAATCTCATCGGTAATGACCGGTGAGGTCGTCAACAGTTCCGCCTTTTCTGAAACCGGATCCATCCGAAAGACATCCGGGCACATCTCCACGCAGGTCTCGCACCCGCTGCAGAGATAGGTGTCAATAATTATCTCAGACAATTTTCTGCCCTCGCAGTATTTTTTTTATTACACAGCCTCTTTTATTGCACAGCCTTGTTCAACAGCCACTTTTATTCAGTGATTCCTTGGTAAACGAGGTATCCGGTGTCACCGGATAATTCCCATCAAAACAGGCCAGGCAAAAATCCTCTGCAGGCAGCCCAGTGGACTCCACCAGTCCGTCAAGACTGAGATAGTGCAGGGAATCCAGCCCGAGATGATCCCGGATACCATCCAGGGTTTCCTGTGAGGCGATCAATTCTTCAGAAGAAGGGAAATCAATGCCGTAATAACAGGCATGACGGGTGGGGGGACAGGCAACCAGCATGTGGATCTCGGTAGTCCCCACATCGCGCAGAGCCCGCACCCTGCTCCGACCGGTGGTACCTCGGATAATGGAATCCTCCACAATAATGACCCGCTTCCCCTTGAGCAGGGATCGTACCGGGTTGAGCTTGACCCGCACGGAAAAATCACGCATGGCCTGGGAAGGCTGGATAAAGGTGCGTCCCACATAATGGTTACGGATCATACCCATTTCCAAGGGAATCCCCGATGCCTGGGAGTAGCCGATGGCTGCGTAATTACCAGAATCAGGAAAGGGCATCACAAAATCGGCATCGATCTTTGCCTCCCGTGCCAAAATTTCCCCCATCCGCTTGCGGACGGCATAGACGTTGGAACCAAAAATATCACTATCTGGACGGGCAAAATAGACCTGCTCAAAGATACAGAAGCTCTTGCGTCTTGGCGGCCAGGGAAAGATGGACTCGATCCCGTCCTTGTTGATAATCAGGACTTCGCCAGGCTCAACCTCGCGAATGTATTCGGCAGTGATCAAATCCAGGGCACAGGTCTCCGAGGCCACCACATGGGTACCGTTACTCATTCTACCCAGACAGAGCGGTCGGAAGCCATTGGGATCACGCACCGCAATCAGGGTATCCGGGGTCATGAGCAGCAGGGAATAAGCCCCCCGGATACAGGCAAATGACTCCTTAATAGCCCGAGTCAATCCCATGTTAATGGTTCGAGCCAGGAGGTGGATAACAATCTCACTGTCCATGGTGGTCTGGAAGATAGAACCCTTTTCTTCCAGATGGTTCCGCAGGTCAATGGAGTTGACCAAGTTACCGTTATGAGCCACAGCCAGGGGCATCCCCTGATGGGTCACCATAAAGGGCTGGGTGTTTATGAACGATGATTCTCCGGTGGTGGAATAGCGGACATGACCCACTGCCAGGTGGCCGGAGAGATTCTGAAGATTGGACTCGGTGAACACCTCAGGCACCAGTCCCATGTCCTTGTGAACTGTCATTCGACAGCCGTCACCGGCTGCGATTCCGGCACTTTCCTGCCCCCGATGCTGAAGGGCGTATAGACCAAAATAGGTCAGTTTGGCGGCATCTTCATGGCCGAATATGCCGCAAATTCCACATTCATGGGTCGGCTTTCCCAGATCAGCACTCGAACGTACATGTTCCATAACAGTTCCCTGAAACCGGCAAAGGCACAAAGAAACATCTTTGTGCCTTGCAATTGTGCTGCTCAAACACAACAAGAGCAGTAAGGTATAATAATAATTGAGAAGCTACTGTTCCTTAAAAACAGATTACTGATTTTTTTTCAACAAAAATATTTTTTAACAAAATATACCTGGGAATCCTATAAAAATGATTGTTTTTTTTGCCCTTTTCCTGGTAAATTAACATTTGCATCTGTCCTGAACCTGCAAAGAACAGCAAAATAAATATGAAAATTGAACTAACACAAACGGTTAAAGCCGCCGGTTGAGCCGCAAAACTCGGCCCGGGGGACCTGGGTGCCATTTTACACGGACTGGAGCTGCCAACCAGCCCAAACTTGATTGTCGGTTCTGAAACCTGCGACGATGCCGGAGTGTATCGTCTCAATGCAGACACGGCCCTGATCCAGACCCTGGATTTTTTTACCCCCATTGTTGACGATCCATACAACTTTGGCCGAATTACTGCCGCCAACGCCCTTTCCGATGTCTATGCCATGGGCGGCACCCCCCTGTTGTGTATGAACATCCTGGCCTGCCCGGTTAAAAGTATGGAGAACAGTGTCTTCCGGCAGGTCATAGAAGGCGGCCTGGACAAGATTAAAGAGGCCGGCGCCCTGCTGGTGGGTGGCCACTCCATCGAGGACGAGGAACTCAAGTACGGCTTATCGGTGACCGGCACTGTACATCCCGATAAGATCCTCCTCAACTCAGGCTGTCAACCAGGCGACCAGCTAGTACTGACCAAGCCGCTGGGTACTGGTATCCTTGCAACCGCCATCAAGGGCGGGCTGGCAGGAAAGGCTGTTGAAGAGCAGATTACCGAGGTAATGGCAGAACTGAACCGGGTTCCGGCCGAGATCGTCGCTCGTGCTGATTTTGCAGACAATCCTGATCTTGCCGCCCATGGGTGTACAGACATCACCGGCTTCGGCCTGCTGGGACACCTGCATGAGATGGCCGAGGCATCCGGGTACTCCCTGCGTGTCAGGGCTGACAGCCTGCCTGCGATGCCCGGTGTACTTGACTTTATCGACATGGGGATTATTCCTGCAGGAGCCCACACCAACCAGAAGTATTACCAACAATGGCACCGCAGTGAGCTTGAAAAATCAAACCCGCTCCATATCCTGGGGTTTGACCCCCAAACCTCGGGCGGTCTGCTCTACTCGCTCCCCCCTGCTGGTGCGGAACAGCTACTCTGCGAATTGAAAACCCTGGGACGAGAAGGCTGGATAATCGGTGAAGTACTTGCCATGGATAAGGAACGGGTCTTACTTGCCTGATGCCTGCTTGTTGAATTTGGAAGCATGGCACAGGCTACATTTTTATTGACTTCCTGATTAACTGAGAGTAAGTAATTGACTCTGTCAGCAATGTATAATCTCGCAACGCATGCACAAACAAATTTCATTATATTCCAAGAGAGAATAACATTATGAAAAATCTGATATATATCCTTATACTGGCTCTAATCGGCATACCATCCTGGCAGATCGGCTCAATTCTGATGGAAAAAAAGCAGGCAAGTTATCTGCTGAAAGAACAGGCCAACAGCATCAAGAGGTATAAGAGAATTGAAGTCGTAAAAAATAATCTAAAAAGCACACTTGAACTTAAAGGGATGCCCACAGACTTTACCATCCAGAAAATTGACACCGAATTCCCCGGAAAACCGCAGATCAAAATAACCTACCCCTACTCCGGCGATGCCACGATATTCGGATATACCTATTACCAGACATCTATAACCATGGAATCTGTTACAGAGTACAAATAATTAAAGATTTAACGTATCCTCTCTAAATTTTATGGTCACAATATTGTCGCACCGCATGTAGGTCGTGTTAGCCGTAGGCGTAACCCGACAAACAGTCTAAAATAAAAATCCCTATGCTCTTAAAAGAGTGAAGACATTTATCCATTTTCTTCATTTTTACAGTTCTGCGCCGGGGCTTGAGATATGACAAAAGGCTCACCAGCAGTTTCCTAATCAAGCTCCCTGAGAAACAACCAGTTACTGTCCGTGGATGCCTCAGCATCGTACATGTACCCCTCCCTATCGAAATCCAACAGCTCATCAGGTCGAGTCAAGCTATTTTTGATAACAAAATCCACCATTGCGCCCCTTGCCCGCTTGGCGTAAATAGCAATAGTTTTCACTTTGCCCGCTTTTTTCTGTTTAAAGGAGATGGTCAGGACATCATGTTGCAGCTCCTTTTGACGAATAACTTTGAAATACTCTGCTGAGGCCAGGTTGATCAGCACCGGAACGGAATCCTGATCCAGCTCCAACTTAAGCTGGGCAGTCACACGCTCTCCCCAGAATTGATACAGGTTTTTTACGCCTGCGATCTCAATCCTAGTCGCCATCTCCAATCGGTAAAGCTGCATCAGATCCAGTGGGCGCAGCACCCCGTACAGGCCGGAGAGAATGCGCAGATGGTGCTGGGCATAACTCAACTGCTGTTCTGCATACTCCTCCACTGCCAGGGGATTGAACTGATCCCCCTGAAACATGAACAGGGGTTGACGGCTGTTTTCCGGGGTGAACGGTACCTGGAACTGCTGATACCTTTGATAATTCAGAGCGGTAAGTTTATCACTTGTTTTCAACAGGTTGGCCAGCTGAACTTTATCGAGAACCCGGATATTCTGTACCAGTTCGATAGTCTGTTCTGAAAATAATGGTTGACCGTAGTTACCATGCAGCGGAACCTCTATCTGCTGGGTCTTGGAAGGGGAGATAATGAAGAGCATCGTAATCCAGGTATGCTATGGCGAATATTTATAATACATTTTCCCGGTATGGGACTTTTCCCTATATAAATATGTTTTTTCCCTACTTACAACAGGCAAAAATCATTTTACTCTATTTGCTATCGTACTCGCTATGGGTATTTCTACGGGGTGTATTTCGACGTTTCGGCATGGGTGGGGCGTGGGGGCAACCCCACGTTAAACCCTAAAAATCACATATTATATTCCAAAAGTAGGTGTTCCCAGCCCCTATATCATCTTTTTGGCTCTCAAAAACACCATTACAGGCTGGCATCTCTTCTCGAAGCTGAAAACCTTTATTCTTATCAAGAATTTTTCTCCCTTTAGCATGTATGCTCAATTTATCTTTGATCGTTTCAACAAAATTCGGCTACCAACTTTAGCTGGGACATTTTTTAACCTCCTCTCGTTCCTACGCTCCAGGTAAGCGAGCCTGCGAGACTCCGTCTGTGGGAACGGAAACTGACGCTCCAGGTAAGCGAGCTTGCGAGACTCCGTCTGTCTCGCATCGACCGCTGGAGCGGTCATTCAAAGTTACCACGC
>DAOVTM010000427.1 GCA_030633145.1 Desulfobulbaceae bacterium | reverse complement strand
GCACGAAACTCTGTTCATTGCAAACCAGATCATGGATGAAACGGAAAAAACATCGGCGTAAGAGCCACAGTAATAACCCCCACCAGGATGGACAGCGGGACACCAATCTTGACAAAATCCATAAATCCGTATTCGCCCGGCTCATAGACCATCAGGTTGGTCTGGTAGCTCACCGGTGAGATAAAGGAGCAGGAGGCACCCACCATCACGGTGATGGCAAAGGGCATAAAGCTTACTCCCAGCCCCTGGGCAATGGTCAGGGCAATAGGAAACATGAACACGGCCGAGGCCACGTTGGTGACCATGGCATCCATGAGAATACAGCCCACAAAGACCACGGTCAGAGCCAGATACATATTATCCCCGCCTAAGGCACTGAGCAGGTTGCCGATGGATGCGGATAGACCGCTGGCTGTCACCGCAGACTCCAGCCCCATGGCTGAGGCAATGACCACCAGGGTAGAGAAGTCCACACTTTTACCTGCACTTGGCAGATCCATACAGCCGGTGAGGAGCATGGCTCCCGCAGCCAGCAGGGCTGCGTTGAGCATGGTGAACCACCCCATGGTAACAGTAGTAATCATGGCCAGGGTGATCAGGCTTGCCAGTACGGCCTTGTCGGTTCGCTGGATGCGGGCTCCCCTGAGCCGTTTGGTCATGGAGAATTCAATCTCGTTGCGGTTGCGGTAAAAGAAAGAGTCTCTTACCTCCAGCAGGGCCACGTCGCCGGACTGGATAATCGCATCCCGCAGTGGGTAGTCCATGGCCGCCCCATCCCGTGCCATGCCTACCAGCCAGATCTCGTGATCTGGTATGCGTTCTGCAGCAAGGTCACCAATCCGTTTACCCAGCAGGGAGTTCTGGCTGGAGACCGCCACCTCCACCAGATGATGCCGATGTCGTTTCGGTCTGTCTGTTTCCGTGGTATAAATGGGATGGAGACCAATGGTCGCCCACAGGGTCTTGGCACCGTCAATATCAGCAGCAAAGGCGATAAAGTCATTGGGCTGCAGAACCGTACCATTCCCGAATTCGATCTTGTTTTCCATGCGCAGCAGGCAGAGGATGTGAAAACCCTCCGGTGATGCCAGTCCGGCCTCTTCAATGGTCTTACCTACCAGGGAGCCTGCTTCATCCACCTTGGCTTCCACCCGAAAATATTTTCGCTCCTGTTTGCCGAGAATATCCTTGCTCTTGACCGTTGAGGGCAACAGCCATTTACCAAACACCATGAGGAAGATCAACCCGGCTATGGTGATTGGCACCCCAATCCAGGAGAGTCCAAAGAGGCTGACCGGTTCCATGAAGGGCAGGTTATCCCCCCCCGCCTCAAGGGTCTCGGTGATCATCCCGGAAATAACCAGGTTGGTGGCGGTTCCGATCAGGGTACAGGTGCCGCCCAGGATGGAGGCGTAGCTGAGGGGGATAAAGAGTTTTTTGGCATCCAGTCCGCAGCTACGCGACAGGTCACGGACGACCGGAATCATCATCGCCACTAAGGGGGTATTATTCAGGAAGGCGGAACCAAAGGCAATATTGGGCAGGATCTTGAGCTGGGCCTGGAGGACGGATTTGGGTCTGCCAATGAGTTTTTCACTGAGAATGGAGATGGCTCCAGTGGAGTACATGCCCGCTGCGATCATGAACAAGGCTCCGACCGTCAATACCCCGGCATTGTTAAATCCCTTGAGCGAGCTTTCCAACGGGGCCAGATTAAAGCTGATGGTCAGGGTCAGTGCTCCGACAAAGATGGCTGCCGGAGGAATTTTACTGAAGATAAGCAGGCTAAAGGTAAGGGCGAGGATAGCGATAACTATGTATATTTCAATCATGGTAAATTAGGGTAAACTTTTCTTATTGAATTTGAAACTGATGGCGGGCAACCCGGTTTCCGGTAAGATAGACTATGACCTGCCAGGAACCGTAGAATTCATTTTTAAACTCTTCGCCGCTCATAACCCGTCTAAACGGGCCGTTTTTCCAGAGCCTGAGCCAGGAAAAAACTTTATAATCGGCAGCAGGGTCTGTGATGGTAAAGCTATGGCTGGCTTGATGCTCCAGACTCCCCCAGGGGGTGATCCAGTCGGTGAGCATGGTATAGCTGCCCGTATCAAGTCCTGTAAAGTCGATGGCGAGATACATCTTGTCAAAGGGGGTGAACTGATAGCTTTCCTTGGCAAAGGGTCTGCTCTTAAACATCCCGCTCCGCACAGAATGGATGCCTGTTGCGGAACTGGTGCTGATGAGCAACAGGGCTGTAATGAACACAGCCAATGTGAAGAAAGTAAATGTTTTCATTAATAGATTTGTAGTGCAGTAGCTGCCGGTGTTGGGTGTATGCGGTTAATTTTTGAGCTATTTTACAGGAATAGAGAAAATTTTCAAGGGGAATAGGCAGGGCAGGGAATAAAAAGTCTTTAAAAATGACTGAATATGTGTTTTTCTATCTAACATACCTTACGTCCCTTTAGGGGCATCGTCAACTTATTATAGCTGAACTCTCTTGCGGATCGTACAGTGAAAAATCGTCAATTTTACCAGATAACATCCACCCTTATTCTTCCTGATTCGGAACTCTCTTTTTCCTTTTCCCGCAGTAGCGGCAAGGGCGGACAGTCAGTCAACAAGGTAAACTCCCGGGTCTCACTGAGTTTTGCGGTTGATGATTCTCCAAACCTGTCCGGGGAAGAAAAAGCGTTAATTAAAGTGAAGCTGGCCGGGCGGATAAATAATGAGGGAATCCTGCGTCTGGACGCAGATCGTCAGCGCAGCCAGCGCACGAATAAGGAAGAGGTTATCAACCGCTTTATCACCCTGCTCCGGCAGGCATTACAGGTGCAAAAAAAGCGGCGCGGAACCAGGCCGACCAGAGCCTCCAATAAGAGACGGCTTCATGCAAAAAAGCACCGCAGCCGTTTGAAAAAAGAGAGCCGGGGTAAAGTTCGCAGGGATGAGTAGGCAGGCTCCCTATGCAGCCTGAGCCTTGCGCCAACCGTCAGCCTTGAGCTGTTTAATCCGGTTGATATTCCAGGAAGAGATCTCCTGCAAATAGCGGCTCGGCTCTTCCTTTTGCAGGGCCAGGATATCCTTGCGCTCCTCCAACACATCCTGCTGTTCCCCTGGATACATCTCCTGCCAGCAGGCGTAGCCATTATCAAAGACAAAGCCGGGCCTGACCGTTTCCGGTTCAAGCAGCAGTTTGGACACAGCCATGAATTTTGCCAGATCCATGTCGTACTCAATGACCCAGCCGTTATCCCCCAGCATGGTGTCTGGATTTATGGTGACCTTTGCTGAGCAGGATGGGCAGTACAACTCGGTGATAACTTCCTGACCCATGACATTATCCCGCATGTGAAACTGGGCTGTTTTGCTGCCGCATTTGCATGTTTTTCTTACTTCAAGACACATATTATATTCCTCATGGTTTATTTTGTTTTTACAATTGATAAAGAATAATAATAACAATTAATGTTTATT
>DAOVTM010000206.1 GCA_030633145.1 Desulfobulbaceae bacterium | reverse complement strand
TATCTATTTGAAATTACGGCTTGTCCCGGCTAAAGTTGGTAGCCCATTATTTCACAAAACACCAGTAGATTTCAATAAAAATCGATCACTATTCAATGACATTTTCGCAACTATAAATCTATGCCTCAATTATTACAACTTTAACTCCATCTATTTCTTCCGTTTCAACCTTTCCCCGCTCTTCCCATGGGAGGTCTGTGGCAGGATCAAAGATAACCAGATACCCTCGATCACGGCCAAGACGAGCCGCATAGCGGGTCACCTGCTCTATTCCCTCGGGTCTAGTCCAGGAACCACGCTGCAGTTTCAGCTCTATCACGTCCTCTCTGCCGTGAAAATCTACAAACAGGTCGGCTCGACCGGTGCCAATGGCAAACTCCCGTTCTATTTGTCCGCCGGAATTCATGATCCGCTGCAGATAGGCCATAAATACCAGGTGTGGAGCAGCTTCCTGGTAAGGCATTCCCTTGAGCAGGACTTCTCCGTTTCTTCTCCAGAAGGTGAGGAAACCGTCTATTAGTTTCATCATATCCAGGGTTCCGTCTTCGGCTACAAACCAGGCAGGTTCATCCGGGATGGCTGTTTGCACCTGATGGGTCAAAACACGCGGGATAATCTCCTGGTAAATGGGGTTAGCAATGCTCCTGGTTCCCCCAGTCACATCAACAAGCCCCAGGTCACGGACATAGGCAAAATCATCATTATAGGTTTCATCCATTGAAACAGCACCAACCATGATAGGTTCTATTACCGCACGAACCCGCTCTTCCCGCAACTTATCTACCAGGGAATCAAGATGGGTATCCCGTCGTTCAATAAGGATTTCTTTAGCCTTGGAAACATCCGTTTTAGTCACCGCACGAGAGCGATCTGATACAAGGGCATCAAAATCCGTGACTAGCTGGGCAGCCAGGGCATTGCTTAACCACGGCTGCCCCCTTGTGAGCCGAAAAATCTCCTCAGCACCATCTGGAGTAAATTCCTGTCCCGTTGTGTTGGTGTGCTGCTGCAGAAGCGCACAGACCTCTTCCCGGGTAAAGTTGCGCATGGTCAGAGAACGAGCCTTGATATTAAAGGGACTTGCTGTTCCAAGACTATCAGCATCCTTGCGGACTTGAATCTTGAAATCACGCACATCCTTGAGTCCGACTAAGGCAACGCTTTGTGGAAACGGAGCCGGTCGGGAAGTGTAGCCGTCCCGCAGTTGACGCAATATTGAGAGAAGAAGTGTACCGGAAACGGAATCAATTTCATCAAAAAAAACCACCAGGGGGCGATCAATCCTTTCGCTCCATGTGGAGAGATAGTCATTCAAGGCCACATCCGGCATATTTTTAAAATCTTTATGATTCGGTGGGCGTAACGCAGCTGGAAGTTGAAAACGGGAATCCCGTTCCAGTTGATAGAGAATTTGCGGCATCATGCGCACCACATCCGGCTCAAAAAAGCTTTCTAATGAGATGGTTATTGCCGCATATTGTCCCTCTTTGGTCAATTCTCGGGACAGATTACGGAGCAGAGTAGTCTTGCCGGTCTGTCGCGGTGCATGAAGAACAAAAAACAACTGTTCATCTATTAACTTGCGTACCTGGGAAAGTCTTTGTTCCGGTGGAATCATGTAATGATTTTCCGCAAGACAGGGTCCAGCAATGTTAAATATTTTATCCATTTTGATCCTCCTGTTAAATATACAATCCGGGTAAGTGATGCCTCCTCTCCGGTTAGCTGCAATGCCTTTTCCAAATCAACACTCTCCGGCAGGACAAACCGGTAACTGACCAACTATGTGACTGGTTAACTCTGAATGGTGTGCGCTCATATTAAAAACAACAATTACTCATGAATAAAATTACCACAATTTCAACATGTTTGCATCCTCTATCTGACACGACCACTTACCGCCAGCTTCGGATTATCAGTCAAACTTTATTGGTGATAACAGGTAGAATCACCATGCTTGGCACAACCTTTCAGCCTGTTTACTTTATCTATGATGGTGTATTAGAAAACAGTGTTGCCGTTCAAATGACACGCATCCTTTCGTATCATAAATGTTTCCCCGGTAATGCTCACGACATCAGGAGAAAGGAGTATTCTTGACCTGAAAGCCAGCCATCATGGGGTGTATTCTCTTTCCATTGTTTATCTGGACAATCACAAAATATGCAGTAGGGTGAGACCCCGTGATGACCCATAACAATGGACAAAATAAAAAAAATTACGGTGAGCTTTATGTACTCCTCGGGGCAGTACTCTGGGGTACCACCGGCACGGCACAAGCCTTTGCCAACCCGGCAGCCCAACCCGTAATCATAGGTATCAGCAGAACGCTCATCGGTGGCCTGGTACTCCTGCTTCCTGTTCTGTTACGGGGGAGTAGTGCCGGGCTTTTTCATCCTTTTCATCTTGTTCTTGCAGCGGCAGTCAGTTCCCTCTGCTATCAGGTCACCTTTTTCAGTGCGGTCAAGATGACCGGCGTTGCTATTGGCACGGTTGTCGGTATTGGCTCTTCACCTGTCTTTGCAGGTATCCTGGGCTGGCTGATTCGTAAGGAAGTTCCGGGAAAAAGATGGTGGTGGGCAACCATGCTCTCCATTGGCGGAATTATTCTGGTCGGCCTCTCATCCGAGACCGGGAAGGTAGAGGTTGCCGGGGTACTCCTTGCGCTGGCAGCCGGTTTTTCCTACGCTGTGCTGGCAGTGGCTATGAAAAATATCCTCGAGGTGAGAAACGATCCGCTGTCGGTAACCTGTGGTATTTTCCTGCTTGGCGGAGTGATAACTGCGCCCGTCTTTTTCTTGTACGATATTTCCTGGATAACACAGCCGGATGGAATTGGTGTTCTCTTCTATCTGGGAACATTTACAGCCGCCCTTGCCTACTATCTCTTCAATTCAGGTCTGCGTCATGTCAAGGTGGCGACAGCAGGGACATTGACCATGGGAGAACCCATGACTGCGGGAATCCTGGGGGTAGTTGTCCTGGGAGAACGGTTGAGTACTCAGGGATGGTGGGGGATTATCCTGCTGATCAGCGGGTTGATTTTACTTACTTTTCCCGTGCGGAGCGTTCGTGCCTTCTTTCAAAAAAGCTGTCATCAATAAGGAGAAACAGGGCAGGGTTCCTATTGCTTTCCTTCTCCAGTGTTCTCATTCAAATATTTCTCAATACGTTTACGCCCTTCTTCAGACAAGCCGAAATCAACCTCATCCTGCTCACTGACCTTGCGGCCTGACCGTAAAATCTTCTGAATAAAAAAAAGTTGCTTTTGATACCGGGTACAGAGCGTACACATCATCAGATGAAAGCGAATGCCCATCCGCTGAGTAAGGGGTAGCTTCCGATCCATTGACTCAGAGATCATACCTATTATTTTTTTACAGCTGAACATCCAGTGACGCATGACAGCCTACCCCTTTGCTCCAAACCAATTTACCTCAAGACAACGTCTGAGGAGCATTCTCGCCCTGTACAGTATCACCCAGCAGTTGTTTTTCCCTGTTTGAAATAACTCGCATAACTCAGCGGTTGTCGCTCCTTCCATCTCACGCAGGGTAAAGGCGGTGGATAATTTTTCAGGCATATCTCCAAGACAGGCGTGGATAACGCCCAGCAATTCTTTTCCCTCATAGATGTTTTTTGGATCTCCAGCCCAGTCACCCGGTTTTATCTTCCATTTTTCCTTTTCATTAAAGAGATGATCTGTGCTGTGCTGGTACTCATCCATGCTGTCATCGCTGAACTCAGGCTTCAGTTTCCTGTAATAATCGGATATTTTATGTTTCAGGATTCCTGTCAGCCAGGTAGCAACTGTGGATTGGCCGGTAAATTTCTGCCGGGAACGGTAGGCAGCCAGCAGGGTTTCCTGAACTAAATCTTCTGCGATGAAACCATCCCGGACTCTGACACGGGCGTAGCCATAGAGTGCGTCACCATATTTATCCAGCCAGACCAGAGGATCTATTCTTTTCGTCGTATCACTGTTAGCAGGCATATTGTATCAACTCGAAATGTTTATACTCTGTTAGTCTGTAACAATAGCATAAACAGTTGCCTGCACCTATTTATTTCTCGATTATCCTTTCGATTATTCGTTTGATTATTCTTTTAATCTCCCACTCAAAAACTTGACAATATCTGCGGTTTCCTGTTCCGAAAGAAATTCAGGATCATCCATGGTCGCCGCCATCCGCTTGACAGTGGCGGTCCATTCCTGAGCGTTTTTTTCAGAATCAAAGACCTTGTCCAGATCATGACAGACACTACATTTACGGGTTACCAGGGTTTGTCCAATTTCTTTCTCCAGGTTTACACCATTTTTTTTCTGGCGTATTTTCTGTTGTTCGACCAGGTAATTGATGGATTGCTTAACATCAAAACTGGTGATATTAGGAGAATCCAGCAAGGCCATCCTGTTGACGGTTCCAGCCCAGCCCACGTCACTCTTAAAGGCACGATAGACCCGCTCCAGGCTGTGGCATTTACTGCATTTTTTACTCACAGTCGCCTTGCCCAGCTCCACATCCAGTATATCTGCATCCATGGCTGAAAGCGTGGTATAGGAAAGGTTTGAACGATGAAGAACGTAATAACCGGCTGTTATTCCGGTGAGGGCAAAGGAGAGCGTCAGGATGGTAACACCCAGCACGGGAAGTATATTGCTGAACCTGCGATGGCGGCGGACAATCAGTACCTTGAAAAGTATCAGGGGGATAAGGATCAGAGCTAGGATAATATGGATTACAGCTCGGGCAGTCAATTCTTCCTGAAAAACAGAAACCTTCTGAATCATGACTGCCAGCATGACCATAAACAGCACTATGAATATCCAGCCAAGTTTTTTATGAATAGAACGCCAGGCTGTTTTTCCGCTATTATCCCGTACCCTGCCGGTCATCTCCAGCATGATAAAGACAGCACAGGTACCAATGATGACAAACAGTGTTGCGAGGATAGAAATGATAAGAGGATTCATAGAATTATCCTTAAAGTAATCTCAAAGTATCAGGCAAGAGGTATTCCGGTTATTCGTGACAGCTCAGGATCAAGGGCAACCAAATCATCCCGGTTAAGGGCATGGAGAGACGATTTGCCACAGATACGGGCAAGTGCCTTGACCTCCTCAGTTGCGGCAGTGATAAAATTGGCCACCTGTTGCGCACCCTGTTTGACATCCAGCCGTTTTCTCAATTTTCCGTTCTGGGTGGCAATACCGTAGGGGCAGGTACCAAGATGACATTGACGGAGATAGGTACAGCCCATGGCGATTTTCAAAGCCCCGGCCATATAGACCCCCTCTGCACCAAGTGCGAGGGACTTGGCAATATCAGCCGGATGGCGGATGCCACCGGCACAGAGCAGGGTGATCCGCTCTGTAAGGTTTTTCCGCTCAAGGAAATCTGCTATTCGGGGCAGGGAGTAAATCAACGGCAATCCGACATGATCTTTTACGGTCACCGGGGCTGCGCCTGTGCCGCCTTCACCCCCATCTATAACCAGGACATCCGGGATATTGGCCTGACTGAAAATAGCCTCAAGATCTTGCTCCAGATGTCCGCCGACCAGTTTTACAGCCACCGGTTTCCCCCTGGTCAAGGTTCGCAGTTCTTGAATTTTCGCAGACAGATCTCGACCGTTTCTTATATCCGGGTGCGTTGCCGGTGACTGGATCGTTTTTCCCTGCTCAACCATGCGCACAGCGGCAATTTCAGCGGTTACCTTTGCACCGGGTAACTTGCCGCCCATACCGGGTTTAGCTCCTTGGGATATTTTAATCTCAATCATATCCGCCTGCCGCAACCGTTCATCAGTAATACCAAAGCGAGCGGTTGAATACTGGAGTGTGAGGAAATCGGCAAGCTGCCGCTCCTCATCCAGCATCCCGCCTTCCCCGGTGTTGGCAATGGTTCCGGCCAGGGACGAGGCAAGGGCAAGAGCCATCTTGGCCTCTTTACTCAACGCCCCATAAGACATGGCCGCATTAAGGATCGGGGTCTTGAGACGAATAGGTTGTCCTGCCTCTTTGCCAAGAATGACCTCGCTGTTCACCTCTGCGTCACTGTCCAGGGGCAGACGGTGTATCTGGGCTGGAAGAAAGATCAGGTCATCCATGCCTGGAAACGTTCGTGTTGTTCCCTTGCCCGTGAGAAAGGAGGAACCGGTTTTTGCCATGACCTTAATCATCTGTCTGGAATGAGCATCCCATTTGCCTAAGCTGTCCCTGCTCTGCTCAAGGATAAATTCACTGGCAGCGGTATTGCAGGTCGGACAAAAATGGAAGTCAATGTTTCCAGTATGCACATAGCCGCATACCGGACAGCGATAGGATATCATGGGTACTGTTCCTCTTTGATAAACGATCCGGTATTACAGCTCCCGGATACAAGACGGTTGCTCATCTGCCGAAAAAAAAAGTTACTTAAACTCATGCACCAGGACAAAATCATTGGCAACACGGGTTGCATGGCAAGAGATACATCCCTTGAGTTTACCCGCCTTCTGGGTCTCACCGCTGGCACTGTATTTTGCCCAGAACCAGTCCCCATCCTTGGGATTATAGTCTTTAATCTTATACATAACCGTAATTGCCTTGAGTTCATTATCCGAGCTGTAATTTTCCTTGACCTGGATTGTCCCGAACTGCACCGGCGGCTTTTTCGAGTCAATCCCCTGCTGATTCACAAACACCTTATGCTGGGGTGCATGGGGAGCACGGCCTTCCAGCATTCCCTCATGATCCGGCCAATACGACCATTTGCTGTAAGGTGATACCTTGGAGATATAATTATAGAGTGCGTCGCCATCTGGTTTCGGCATTGCATCTTCTGCCATGGTAAACGATCCAACACTCAGCATCAACATAACGGCCAGACATCCTGTGATTGTTTTTTTTCGCATTATCAGCTCCTTAAGTTTTATGTTCCACCATTGAAACAGTACCTCTGCAACTATCAACAGGAACACCCGCTGTGCTCCCAATCAGTAAAAAGAGTTGCATCTTGTTCTCTTTGTCGTTGCAGAGAGAAAAAACTTACATTTTTTTTGAGAAAATCGAACTGCTATTTCTTTTCTTTGATCTTCCGATAGATAAAGAGAAGGAGAACAGCCCCGCCCACAGC
>DAOVTM010000211.1 GCA_030633145.1 Desulfobulbaceae bacterium | reverse complement strand
TTGCCGATATGGTCATTCATGCCCGCTGCATCTGATCTTTCCCGATCACCGGCCATCACATTGGCGGTCATGGCGATGATGGGAAGGTCTTTAAACCGGAGTTGCTCGCGGATTTTTCGGGTGGCGGTATAGCCATCCATGACCGGCATCTGGATATCCATCAGCACTCCGTCAAAGTCATCCTCCTGCAGGATGTCCAACGCCTCCTGACCATTACATGCCAGGGTGACCCGGATACCGATGCCGGTAAGCAGTTCCATGGCCAGCTCCTGATTGAGTTCATTGTCCTCCACCAGCAGAATGTTTGCCCCATATAATTGAGCTATTGCCTCGCTGCTCTCAATGACCGGTTGTGCTACCAGAGCCGCATCCCCCTCTTTGAGCTGCACAGTAAAGTGAAAGCAGGCTCCCGTGCCGGGTTCACTCTCTACCCAGATTTTACCGCCCATCAATGCGCACAGCCTGGCACAGATGGTCAGCCCCAGACCGGTGCCGCCGTAACGGCGGCTGGTGGAGCTGTCGGCCTGGTTAAATGCCTGGAACAGACGCTGCTGTTGTTCCTGACTGATACCGATACCGGTGTCGCAGATACTGAAGTGCAGACGCAACAGATCGTTTTTTCGTTTGTCCAGCTTAATTTTGATGGTGATCTCACCTTGCCCAGTGAACTTGACCGCATTATTACCCAGATTGGTCAGGATCTGCCCCAGACGGATCGGGTCACCTCTGAGTATGGGCGGCACATTGGGATCAACAACAACATTTAGTGTCACCCCCTGCTCGTCTGCCTTGTAGCCGATCAGGCTGCGGAGGTTGTCCAGTACCCCTTGCAGTGAAAAATCAACAACTTCCAGCTCCAGCTTGTCCGCCTCTATTTTAGAAAAGTCAAGGATGTCGTTAAGAATACGCAGCAGGGATTCAGCCGAGTAGTGAACCTTGGTTACAAAATTGCGCTGCCTGGAGTCCAATTTCGTAGCCAATGTCAATTTCGACATGCCGATAATGGCGTTCATCGGAGTGCGTATTTCATGGCTCATGTTGGCCAGAAAGGATGATTTTGCGGCTGTTGCGCTCTCTGCCGCCTCTTTTGCCTCCAGCATTTTCTCCGCAATTTGTTTTTGCCGGGTAACATCTGTTAAGATTTCCATTTTAGCCGGAGTGCCATCGTACAGGGTGATGGGTGTGGCAATGACTTCAAATTTCCGATCACCAGTGGAACGTTCATATTGAATGGTTTTGCCATCTTTTATAATGTCCGTCAGATAGCATTTGGAGCATGGATTTTCCTCGCCGCTCTTGTTCTGATAGCATATTTGATCGACGCTGTAGCCGAACCATTTTGTCATGGTGCTGTTTATGTGGCGAATACGATTATTTTCATCAACAATGTAGAGACCGAAGCCGGAGCTGTCCATGGTGTCCAGAATGGATGTCATCTGTTCTTTGCTTCGGGAAAGTTTATAAATGGTTTTATTGATTGTTTTTCCCATCAGGGCAATGATTGATGTGCCGCTAAGCCAGATAAAAAGAAAGAGCAGTAACAACTGATTGGTATTTCGCTTAATTCTCTCCAGATAGTTATTCAAGGGAACGGTAATGGCGATACCGCCGCGAATATCGCCGACTTTATACCCCTGTTTGGCATGACATTGCATACAGGGTTCATCCACGGTAAAGGGACGCATTAAACGAACATAGGAATCCCCGAAATTATCTTTAATAATTTCTTTGACTTCCTTCACACCTTCCTCAAAACGATGAAGAGCCTTTGTCTCCCAGGCATCCGCAACATTGGCAGGCCGTATGGGCTTAAGACTTGTAAGATGTCCCTGGATTGATAAATGTTTCTGAGTCAGATCATATATTTGTCTGGTCATAAATGCCGGGTTCATCAGGGTGTATTGCCGGTTGAAAATGGTTACATCCCGCTCATGAAGCGGAAGATAAGGGTTAGGCTGGGTCTCTTTAGTGACCGGCACATAGACACCACCATGCTGAGCAGCCCATAACCGGTAGATCACATCTTTTTCCCAGGACTGCCTGGCATCACTTTCCGCAAGTTTTATGATGTCATTTTTTACATTATAGATATTCCAAAAAAAAAGCAGACCCAGCAATGCAGTCCAGCCGCAGATTATGAGAAAAAGTGACTTGTTGAAAAGGTGTATTTTTTTTTTAATATTGTTCATGTGTTGTTGCTATTTTGTTGAATTTTGGGCATCCTTCATTTTCCGGTCAAAGTCTTCGCTCTCACAACGATTCAACACCTCAAGGGCGGTCTCAAAATCAAAGCCCTCAAGTGCGGTTTTCAATTCCGTCATCTGCTGTTTTGGTATGAAAGGTTCAAGCTCTTCTGCCAGTGTCAATGCCTGGGGATCATCTTCCCGCAACAGGGTCTTTAACTGTTCAACCATGGCGGTGATCTGCCCTGGCTCAAGATTATTGACTGGAGCTGACGGAATCACCAGAAACCCGTCCAATTCCGCAATAACCGGCTCCATCTCCATACTGACCCGGTGCAGTACAGGCTCAACCATTTCGTTGCCTGCACTACGCTGACAGAGGGACTCCAGTTCTGCGGCCGCATCCTGAATACCCGTTGCGCCCACTGTTCCAGCACTCCCTTTCAGGGTATGAGCCAACAGTGTCGCCGCATCGGGGTCGTCCGCCTCTTGCGCAACCCGGAATTCATCCATGAATCGGTTCAGTCCGGCATGGAAACGGATCAGCAGCCGCTGATAGAGTTCCGGCTTGTGTCGGCTGATTGCCAGCCCTTTTTCAGTATCAATGGAGGTCAATCCTGCAAAGGACAAAACAGGATGTTCCGTTTCTGGTTGCGGTGACACCTCCGGCTCCAGCGGCTCGGCAGGAGTGATCCAGCGAGCCATGGTTGTGAACATCTGCTCCACATCCAGCGGCTTGCCGATATGGTCGTTCATGCCCGCTGCCTTTGCTCTTTTCCGGTCACCGGTCATCACATTGGCGGTCATGGCGATGATGGAAAGATCTTTAAACCGGGGTTGTGCGCGGATCTTACGGGTTGCGGTATAGCCGTCCATAACCGGCATCTGGATATCCATAAGCACGCCGTCAAAATGTTGCTGCTCAACAAGGGCAAGTGCTTCCCTGCCATTTCCGGCAACAGTTACGCTAATGCCTATATCACGCATCAGCTCGCAGGCCAGTTCCTGATTAAGATCATTGTCTTCCACCAGCAGGATATCAGCCCCACGCAACAGGGTGACAGCCTCCTGATAGTCATAATTTTCCTCATGGTCACATGAAATGTTGCCGACTTCAAGGGGCAGGGTAAAAGAAAAACAGGTACCACTCTCCAGTTCACTTTGAACCCGAATTGTCCCTCCCATTTTTTCAGTGAGTTTTTTACAGATGGCCAGCCCCAGACCGCTGCCGCCGTATTTGCGGCTGGTGGAACTTTCTGCCTGACTGAACGGTTGAAACAGGTTTTGCTGCTGTTGTTCGCTCATGCCGATACCGCTGTCCCTGACAGAGAACTCAATCATTTTTGTTCGATTATTGCGGTTCTCCTGCTGCTCAACCACTGCCAGGGTCAGGGTAATAACCCCCTGCCGGGTAAATTTGATCGAATTGTTGCATAGATTGAGGAGAATTTGTCCGATACGCAGTGGATCCCCCTTTAGTACATGGGGTACGTCGGGTTGAATCTCAAATTTGAGTTCCAACCCCTTTTCAGCAGCCTTGAGTCCAATTATTCCGGAAAGATTATCAAGCGCTTTCTGCAAACAAAAATCTATCTTTTCAATCTCCATCCTGTCTGCTTCAATCTTTGAAAAATCGAGGATGTCGTTGAGAATACCCAGCAGGGATTTGGCGGATTGATGCACCTTGCCGATAAAATTTCGCTGCCTGTCATTGAGTCCCGTATCAAGAACCAGTTTTGACATGCCAAGAATGGCGTTCATCGGGGTGCGAATCTCATGGCTCATATTGGCAAGAAACTCTGACTTGGCCTGATTGGCAGCGTCGGCCTGTTGGCGCGCCTTGATCAACTGTTCCTCAACCTGTTTGCGCAGGGTTATGTCGGTATGAGTGCCGACAAATCGCAGGGGTTTTCCTGATGCGTTTCTGTCAACAATTTTCCCCTTGGCATGAATCCAGATATAGCCGCCCTGTTTGTGCTGAAAGCGAAATTCTGCGGTATAGGTATCTGTCTCTCCAGCCAGATGCTGCTGAAGAGCTGACAGAACCTGTTGCAGGTCATCAGGGTGAATCCGTTGCTGCCACTGTTCAAAGTTGCTGGCAAACTCATTGGGCGTATAACCGGCCATGGTATAATAGCGGGAATCAAAGAAAACATCTTCATCCTCCAGATGCCAGTCCCACATCCCGTCGTTGGCAACAGTCATGGCCAGTTCCAGCCGTTCTTCACTTTTTTGCAATGCCTTTTCAGCCTTATCCCGTTCAGTTATCGCCTTGATAACCGGCTTAACAAAACGGCGCGACAGGTAGAGGTAACCGATGCCAAATATCACCAGCACTATCAACAGGATCGCGCAATCTCTGCTGCGGGCAGAGAACATCATGGCGTTGAAGGATTTCCCCGGCACAATATACAGCAGTATCCAGGGCGCATTTTTCAGCTTGCGGGTAAAGAGCAGTTCATCCTGTCCGGTTGTAAGCCATGACCAACCGTCTGAACCGAGGAGCGCGTCAGTCTCACTGGCCTTACCTGTCATAAATGTATCAAGTAGGGCAATGTCCTGTTCAGTATTATAGGAAAGACCTGAGGCTGAGATAACCTCCCGGTTTGGCGAGACCAAAACCATCTTGCCGGGCAGGGTTGCAATGGGTACAGTAAACCGTTCAATAAAATTTAATAGAATATCCGCTGCCAGCACACCGGCCAAACCCGACGGATCATCAACGGGTATGCCACAGCTCACCATCATGCCGCTATCGGCTCGATCCAGATAGGGCTGTGTCCAGAAGACCTCTCTTTCTGGATTATTCTCCACGGACGCGAATGGTTCACAGATTTTAAATGCGTGGTCGATCCAGCCCGCCGCATTCCCGTTCCACTTCTGAATAATATCCTCCATATCAATGGCAGGATAGGCTATTGCAATTTGATCTCTTTTCGATTCATAGTAGCAGAGAATGATGTGATCACTATTGCGGTGTTCAGCCTCCTGACTGGCAAAAAGATCAAGTCCCAGTAAAATCCATTTTAGACGATTCCACTTATGATCGCAGTATCTGCCGCTGACGAAAACTGTACCCAGCACCTCATGGCCACTGATAGTTGCGCCTTGTGCCAGAATAGAGTAGTCGCCTTTTTCGTGATAAACAGCGGCTTGTTCAATTTCCGCCCTGGCAACCTGCTCCAGTCCGGCAGCGGCTGTTTCTGCCAGACTGCGATCGGCAATCGACTTCATGATCCTGATGTGCTTGACAATGGAATTAAGCTCTATATCCAGGGTACTTGCCCGTTCCGACATTATGTAATCAACGGAACTGATTAGTTTTTTCTGTTCCTTCACCTCATTGAGATAGAGCAGAAGGGCAAGGGTGAGGATGAGCAAGGTAAAAATCGCAAAAATCATTCTTGAAGAAAATCTCGCCAGGGAAATCAGGTCAAAGGGATTTTTCGCATTTTTCCTGTGAATCGTTTTGTGATCCAATTGTTGCTCCTTCACGGTAGTTTTTCAACCTCGGCAGTATAGGAATTATCCATAATTAAATAGTAGCAGTTGGAGTGAGCAATGTACATTGAGATTACCTATGGGTTATCTATAGGTAATAGTATAGGTAATAATGTGCGGAAAAAATTTGCAGGGGGAAAGCTATGTGAGATGAATTTCGTTCAAGTAAGCCACCAGATTTACCTTGCGACCTAGTAAACCAAGTTTTTTTCTGAGATTTTGCCTGTGGAACGAGACAGCAGGTTCAGATATACACAAAAATTCGGCAATTTCCTGGTTTGTTTTACCACCTTTTATCAGGGAAGCAACTTCCATCTCTCTTCGTGTCAGGCGCAGTTTTTTTGATTCAAATTTACTGGAAAACCTGCAGGTCATTTCGTTGAGGTTGGCTTTAACAGTTTCAGTCAGGGAGATCTGTTTGCTGTCCTGATTTGTTTCCAATAACTGGTTCAGGTGGGGCATAACCAGTGAATCAATATAACTCACCACATTACTTTCTGCCTTTTCCCGTTCGGTTTGCCGATGTTGGAGAATGACCTTTAACGCGGTATTGGATTCTTCAAGTTTGATGGTTCGACGTTGTACCATATCCTCCAGGCGCTGCTTCATCTCGCTGAGTTCCAGATGCAGTTTCACCCGTGCCAGCACTTCGTCATCCTCAAAAGGTTTTGTTATGTAGTCCAGGCCACCGACTTTAAATGCCTGAAGCTTATTTCGGGACTCACCAAGACCACTGATAAAGATGACCGGGATTCCCGCAGTGTTCTGATTCTCCTTGAGCAGACGACACACCTCATAGCCGTCCATCTCCGGCATCATGATGTCCAGCACAATAAGATCCGGCGCCGGTTCCCGCTGCGCCAGAACCAATGCCCGTTGGCCGTTGGGCGCTGCCTTGACTTTGTATTCCTGACAAAGAATATCATTGAGCAGGACAATGTCATTCGCAGTGTCATCAACGATCAGAACGGTTCTTTTTTCTTCTGTGTCGTTGTTTTTTTTATTGTTCATGTCGATCCACCAGTCACCCATCGCCCGTAGAGGCGGCTCCTACGGTAAAACTTCGGAAGTGGAGCTTTAGCCCCGGTTCCAGACATCGTAAAGTGAAGCTGAAACCGTACTGTTTTCCGGACAACATAATAGCTTTTTCCGTAGGAACCCAGCCCTCTGGGCGATTGGTACGACGCATTAAGCTGTATCGCCCAGAGGGCTGGGCTCCTACGGAAAAATTCAGTTTTTTGCTGTAACTCCAACAAGCATGAAAGTGTAAACTACTTTTATAGTAATATGAAGGATGCCAAATTCCTATGCAATTAAATT
>DAOVTM010000005.1 GCA_030633145.1 Desulfobulbaceae bacterium | reverse complement strand
ACAAAATTCCAGCTAGCTCCATGCCAGAAACCACATAAAAAAAACACAATGAAAAGATTCCTGCAGGTAGTTAACTTTCCTCCTCTATTACCCCCTAACGGAATGTATAAATAATCACGAAACCATGTTGACAGGGAAATATGCCAGCGACGCCAAAATTCCTGAATGCTACGAGAAATATAGGGATAATTAAAGTTCTCCAAAAAATGAAATCCAAAAATTCTCCCCAAACCTATTGCCATATCTGAATATCCTGAGAAATCAAAATAAATCTGTAAAGAATAACAGATAATCCCGAGCCAGCATAATTCTGGAGTCAGAGAAGAACCGTCCAAAAAAAAAATTCTATCAGACACTGCCCCCAAAGGATTGGCAAGCAACACCTTTTTAGATAATCCACATATAAATCGATTCAGCCCTTCATATACATCGTCAAAAGAAGAGGTTCGAGTATCTATTTGTCTGACAATATCATGATACCTGACAATTGGGCCTGCTATAAGTTGTGGAAAAAATGAAATATACAGGGCAAGTTTGAATGGGTCTTCTTGGGGAGTAGTTTTTTTTCGATAAACATCAAGTAGGTATGAAAGAGCCTGGAAAGTAAAAAAAGAAATTCCAATCGGTAAATGAGTAGCCTGGATTCTTATTGATGGAAATTCTATGAATAGAAAAAAGCTATTTAAATTATCAATCAAAAAATTAATATATTTAAAATATCCTAACAGAGCCAGGTTAATTACAATGGCAAATATTAGAAAAAGCCGAGCCTGTTTGGGGGAGACATGCAAATTACCAATTTTTAATCCAAGCAAATAGTTGATAAAAATAGAAAAAATCAATATTGGAATGTAAACTGGCTCACCCCATGCATAAAAAAACAAACTTGCAGACAACAAGAAAAAATTTTTAAAAACCTTGGCCGACAAGCCATAGCCAAGCAGTGTTAAAGGAAGAAAAAAATATAAAAAAATAAGCGAGCTAAACACCATAAGTGGGTACCAAAACTTGTTATTGAAGCAGGCTACTCAGGAAATCATTATATTTTCCAGCTATTACCTTCCAATCAAATTGATCTATACATTTTTGTCTGCCCCTTGCCCGGATACATGCAGCCTTCTGCTCATGCCGTACTGCAAACATAATACAGTCCGCAATTGCCTTACTGTCTTTTTCCGAGATCAGCAAACCTGTTTCTTTATCAGTAATAATATCTACAATGCCGCCCGAGTCTGTACCAATGATCAGACATCCAGACATGGCAGCTTCAATGAACGTAAGGCCGAACCCTTCTCTATCCCCGCTTCCAATTTCAATTGACGGCCCAACAAAAATATCTGCCGATGCGTAATAAACAGGTAAACGACTATTGGGAATACTACCTGCAAAGTAAACCTGCTGAGATAATCCCAAGTTTCGAACATGTTCTTTTAACTCGACCTCAAGTTCACCTTTACCAATAATAAGTAATTTTGCATCTGGTTGATCTTCTATGAGCAACGACATCGCATCGATCAGGTAGCGAACACCTTTTTTTTCCGTTAATCTACCAACGTACAGAAGAAAAAGACCGTGGATAGATAACTGTTCCCTAATGGACGGATCTTTCCCAGCAGGGGAGAAAACTGTTGCGTCAACTCCCATGGGAATAATTGTAGTTTTAATCTGCTGTTTAAAACCGGTGGGTATTAAATCCTCCACAATTTTAGCCATTGGCCTGCTGACAACCGTGCAACCCTGAACTCGTTGCAAGGTAAAGCGTTTAAGTGTCTGAAACAATCTCCCCTGTAAACCAAACAAATCAGCACCATGTGCCGTAACAACAACAGGTACCGGATAGAAAAATCGTACCAGCACAGCGACGAGTCCCTGTGGGATAATCCAGTGTGCGTGAATAATATCAGGACGAATTTTGTTGATTAAAAACAACAAAGAAAAAAACTGTGACAAGAGAAAAAAGGGTATCAGGACATAGTACAGCTTATTCCCCCGTAGTGTCGGAAGGATGCCGGTTGACCCAGCCAGTTTTTCCCAGGATGCAAAAAAATATCGAAAACGATGTATCTGAATACCATCCATTGACTCATCTGTTTCAGCTCCAGGAAAATGAGGAGCATGCACATAAACATCAAAATGACTCGTTAATCTTTTCGACAGGTTGTAAACAAATGGCGGGTCAGAATCGTTGCGCCACCGTGGAAAGGTAGAGGTTAAGACAAGGATTTTTGTTTTCATGTCTTGTTCTCGTAGCAGTATTTATCCCGTACAGCTCAACAGTCCATAGAAATAAGCACTGACAATTATTCAAGTTTACTGGAGTGAACCTGGGATATTTGTTCGGAAACCAACCCAAGCACAAAAACCAATAGTCCGCTGCTAAACAACAGTGCCGACATGTTAGTAAACCTGTGGACGGTTATAAAGGTGTATAAATACAAGAGTAAACCAAGAAAGAAAAGCAGCACACTAAGAGGTACAAATATCCGTAATGGAGAAAAAAGGGTCGCTATTTTCAAAATGATCAAGAAAAAACGGGGTCCATCCTTAGCCAGACGTATCTTACTTTTACCTTGGCGGGCAAGAGTCTGAATTGCAACATATTTGACGCTCAAACCGCTGTGCAAATAGGCCATGGTAATTGTTGTGGGTGAAGAAAAGGTATTGGGCAATAGGTAAATATACCGTTGTGCGATTTCGGTTCTTACCAGACGAAATCCAGATGTAAGATCCTGTACCGGAAAAGAAGTAACATAAGAGGCAAGCCTGTTGTACATATAATTGGCAATGTTTCTATGTGTCGAGGTCTTTGATTTTTTACTTCTGGCCCCGACAACCATATCAAAATTTTCCTTGTGGCTGAGCAACTTATCGATGTCTTCCGGTCGATGCTGACCGTCTCCGTCCATCATCAGTGTCCATTTCCCTCTGGCTCTACGCAGGCCACTTTTTAGTGCGGCACCATTACCAATATTATATGGATGGGAAAAAACAGATGCTCCGGAATCAATGGCTGCCTGCCGCGTACCATCAGTTGAGCCATCATCAATTACCAATACTTCAAAGTCGGGATAGAGTTGAATTATATGGCGTACGGTCTCTCCAATGGCCTCTTCCTCATTAAAGGCAGGCAACAGCACGGTTACAGATTTTTCTAAGGATTGTCCCATTGTTACTCCTTCTTTAATTATTGTTTACTTTTGTTGATCTATCAAAGTCATCATTTTTTGGCAACTATAATAATAGGGGAAGTGCCTCTTTAACAAAAAATAAAGCAAAAGTTGGTAGCCCAAAAGTTGAAAGCATCAGCACGGTATGCCTTGACTGCTCTTTGTCAGTGGTAAGAACAAGATGGTGCCACAGGCCAAGTTGATCCAGTCGTTTGATATTTTTTGATTGCATACCCCGAAATATGGATTGATCCCTGTCATTAATCGAGAGGGTTATCCGGTTATCTGTACGAAAGCCAGCAGCCAGCAACTTCCTGGTTCGTTGCAGCATCAGCCGGGAGCTGACCAGCTCACCAAAGGCCGGATGCCAGGGTCCGGCCACCAGGGAAGCAGTCAACTGATCTCCTGCCTGCAATCCCATCCGCACAACCCGGATATTGGCTCGGTCAAATTCCTTTTTCATCCAAGCCGCCTGGAGAACTGCCATATTCAGGCTCAATGGTGTATAGTCTCTATGCTCGTACAGGTTGGCCAGTTCACTGTTCCGCACAACCAGCACAGGATAGATGCGGACAAAATCAGGTCGCAGGGCGATAACGTCCCGCACAGTGTCCATCATTCGTTTGCGGCTGTCATAGGGCAGGCCAAGCATCAACTGGATACCAAGTTCCATATCTGTGCAGCGCAGAGCCGTCACCGCCCGTTCGACATCCTCGCAGGTATGACCCCGTCGTGCCGCAGCCAGCACCCTGTTGTCCATGGACTGCACACCAAGCTCAACCGTACCCACCTGGTGCTTGTCGAGAAAATCAACGACTTCCCGATCAATATAATCAGGCCGAGTGGAGAGACGAAGGGAATCCACCCTGCCCTGCTCGATAAATGAAGCCAAAGCCGTCAGCAATTCTTCCTGGCGCTGACGAGGAAGCCCGGTAAAACTGCCCCCGTAAAAGGCGACCTGGATTTTCCCCTGCCGTTCCTTGCCCTTACCCTTGCCACTGCGTTGCAGCCAGATCTCAACCGTTTTCCGGACATCATCGGCTGTAACCGGTTTTCCCGCAAAGCCGCTGATATTTCGCTGATTACAAAACACACAGCTCTGACCGCACCCCTCATGGGGGATAAAAATGGGAATTATCAGAGGCAAGAGCGCACCTTCTCACCTCTCATTCCGCTCCTCTCACTCCTCTCCCCTCACCCCAAACTCGATCCCCTCAATAAACCTGGCGCAGTCCTGCTCAACATCAGTCTCTGTTGACGCTTTGTAATAGCAGCCCGCCACATACAACTGTTCAAACTCCTGGTCAGGAAAAGCAATCCCCCTGGTTATAGTCTTGCTGAGTGTTTTTTTGATGACCTTTTTGCCGTCCCGGTTGACAACACTGCCGCCATAGTCGCCTGTTCCATTCCTGATATCTTCCCAGGTGGAAATAAACTTATCAGAATTAAAAGGGGTGGGTTCAAAAAAAGGATTAATCCGGTAATGCGCCGAGAGTCCCTTGGTGGGAAACAACTCAAAGAGAAGCAGTTTTTCAGTCATCAGTTTTTCTGGTGCGTATCCCAGATGAAAATGAAGATTTGAGGTGCCGTTAATTTTAGGGTTGGTAATATCAAGGCTGAAATCTCCCAGCGAGACCTGGAGGGTATCGTTATCCCGCTGGATCAATGCCTGCGAGAAAATATCCGGCAGGTACTGCTCTCCCAGGGAAAGGAATTCCACCCAGTCATCAATCTCGCCCTCATAGCCCATGACCAGTTCCCGATAATCGTCTTGAATATTGGTCAGATACCCGGCAGTGAGCCTGCCGTTGCTGTCACTGTCGATATTACAGAGTGCGCCCCTGGGATAGGGCAGGCAGTGGCTGTAGAGAAAAGAATCAGAATAGGGCAGATACCAGAGGGAAGAGATCCATTTTCGCCCCAGCTGATCCTGCCACCCGACCGTTTTCTCAGGCTCGCCCAGGCTGGTTATACGGATATCCTCTGTGCCAACTGAACGGGTGATGGGTATGGCCTTGAGCAGGGTGTCCATGATCCTCTTGGGAGAATCGATAAAATCGTGCAGGCCGGTAGCCGACTCTTTTTCAATGACCACGCTCAGATCCGCACATTCCAGATTCCGCCGGATCACCTTCTGGTCAGCAGAAATCACCAGCTTTTCATTACCATAGCCAACGGCCCGCCACTTCTTATAGTTGGGACCGGGTGTGAGCAGGGCAAAGCCCATCACCTTGGACTGCTGGCGGAGATAATCGCGAAACCTGCTTCCCAGGGGCAGGTTCTTCTCCTTTACCTGCTCACCCAGCTTTCTGTAAAGAGCAATCCAGAAATTCGACATGGAGGTCTGGGCAAGATCCGCTACCTCTTTGACCGTGGCGGGTAAATCCATACTGTAGGTCCAGGTTCCTACCAGACTGTCCTCAGCTCCGGCAATGCCCACAGTGATATTACGGGCATGAAAATCAGCCTTGCCGCTCAGGTTGCCAACCTCCTGCACCGGCACTGCCACATTATAATTCTCACTCTGAGTTTTCTGGATAATCAGACCAACCACTTCCCCTTGCAGGTTGAGAAGGGGGCCGCCGCTGTTGCCGGGAGAGGCAGGGGAGGAAAAACGGATATTCTTCCACTTGCCGTATTCCGGTTCCGGGGTAAAGGATGCCACCTGCCCTGCCCGGTAGGCGATTCCCTCACCATGGGCATTGCCAGCGGAAAAGACTGTGTCGCCGATTTCCACCTCCTCACGCAGGGCAAGGGGACTGATCTTTTTCGGATATTTTTCCAGATCAAAGACAACCATATCACGCAGGGTTGAGTATTTTTTAATCTGCCGCACCGGATAAACCTCTCCGGCAGAGTCCCGAATAAAAAAGTCCTGGTTCAGGGAAAAATACATCAGGCCGAAGACATGCTGTGCTGTCATCAGCTCTTTGTCGTTTATAAAAAAAGCAGTGCCAATGGAGTAGTACTTTTCATTGCGCTCCTGGAAGTCCAGCTTTTCAAAGGGAAGTTTCTTTGCATAAGTAATGGTATCGCTTTCCAGTTTCGGGGTCACCACCTCATAAATCCCCGCATTCAGCTCCTTGATGCGCTCCTTGTCAAGGAATTCGATATTGTTCTTTGCCAGTCCAATGCCGGGCAGAAGAAGAAAGAGAAACAAAGCCCCGAAAAGAAATTTCAGGAATCGTATAATTTGTTTTTTCATAGTAAGACCATTGTACTCATATTTTTGATCCGCAGATTACGCAGATAGCGCAAATTAAACAACTTTTCATCTGCGAGTTTTGCGTAATCTGTTAATAACACCTTCGTTATTGACTAAAACTTAGACGTTTCCTGCAAATATACCAAGGCAGCGCAGGCAGCCTGCTGTTCAGCCTCTTTTTTACTGCTGGCCTGACCGCTGCCCAGCTGCTGTTCGTGAAAATGAACCGACACCGTAAATATCCGGGCATGGGCTGGCCCATCTTCAGCATCCAGCACATAGCCAGGCCCCTCATTGTACTTCTCCTGCAGATACTCCTGTAATTTGCTCTTGGCATCAGCCGAGGTCAGCTGTCTGCCGCCTGCTGCAATCAACGGGCCAAAGGTCTGGCCCACATATTTTTCCACCGCCCCATAGCCGCCGTCAAGAAAAATAGCCCCCACCATAGCCTCATAGGCACAGGAGAGGATGGAAGATTTCTCCCGCCCATGGGAACTGTCCTCTCCCTTGCCCAGCAGGAGGTATTTTCCCAGCTCCAGATCGCGAGCCACCTCGGCAAGGCCGATTTCACTGACCAGGGCGGAACGGATACGGGTCAGCTTGCCCTCCCGCATCTTGGAGTAACGGACAAAGAGAATATGACCAACCGTAAGATCCAAAACTGCGTCCCCGAGAAACTCCTGGGTCTCGTTATGGCGACCGCAGTCCAGCCGTTCAAAGGCAAAGGAACTGTGAACAAGGGATAGCTGCAAGAGCTGTAGATCCTTGAATGTATAGCCTATTTTTTCCTGCAACTCTGCCAGTTCTGTTTCGTGATCCTGGATCAGAGCCTCAAGTGTGGTTCCCATTGCTTGAAAAATGTTAAGGGTGCTGAAAGCACGGTTAGATTATAGTTAAAACAAAAAAAGAAAATCCATCCACTCTTTACACGGATTTTTCCTTGTCAAATCATAATATATAGTTTAAAGAGTTGCTACAGAAAGATACGCTTTTGATAAGCAATCAAGATGGCGACGTAGCCAAGCGGTAAGGCAGAGGTCTGCAAAACCTTTATTCAGCGGTTCAAATCCGCTCGTCGCCTCCATATACAGAGCCGGTGGATTCACATCCATTGGCTCTTTTTTTTGTCATTTCCATTCTCAGTTTTCCATTATAAATTCTCAATTCTCCATTATAAATTACCCAAGACTGTACTCCGCCTCAATATAATGTCTGGCACCCCGCTCATTGAGAACACTGGAGTATAACTGAAAACCATCCACCTGAAAGGGCATAAAAAAAAGCTGACTATGCTGTCCCAACCAGTTGCCAACCTTGGTTGCGGGCGTATTACGCAGACGAGCCAGGGTGATATGGGGGGCATACTTGCGTCCCTCCGGCTCCATCCCCGCCTTGACCAGGGAAGATTCGATGCTCCGGTAAAGGCTGTTCAACGCTTCATTGTCGTCAACTCCCACCCACACCAGCTTGGGCTTTTTACGGGGCGGGAAAAAGCCAACCCCCTGCAGTTGCAACTGAAACGGTGCGCACCGCACCTCGGCCAGGGTGTCCATAACTCCTCGTAACTCGCTCCCATCCTTTTCTCCGATAAAACGCAGGGTCAGGTGCAGTTGTTCCGGCACCACCCAACGGGCTCCGGGCAGGCCGCAGGATATCATACTGAGTCGTTCCTGCACCGCCTCTGGCAGATCAATGGCTGTAAATAATCGCATACTTTATTAATTGTTTATTTTTTCTGTTTTTTTCTTCTATTTTTCATACTATATAACCATAGGAAGAGAATCCCATTATTTCAAGCCATTCTCTTTTTTTTCTCTCTTTTCTTTCGTGTTCTGTTCATATACAGGAGGCTGTCATGTCACACATTTTGGCTACCAACTTTAGACGAGACATTTTCGCACCATTCTCGTTCCTACGCTCCAGATAAGCGAGTTCGAAGTCTGCGCTTATCTGCGAGACTCCGTCTGTCCTGATGAGACCGCTGGAGCGGTCATTCAAGGTTCCCACGCAGGAGCATGGGAACCAGAGATCGACAAAAGTTATCTATATGTGGCCGAAACGGTGACCAAGGCCGAAATAATGGGGTGCGTTTCAATTGGGTAGGTTTTGACGGATTTATATGGTAGCAATCCTGATTTTCTTCGTAAGCTTGAGGATGCTGGGGAAAACTTCATGGCAGATATTCATAAAAACCAAAGGATTTACCTTGAAAATCATGAACCGATAATCCCGGCAGCAAAATCACATAAAGGCAGGAAACCAAGCAAGCTCAACGGTACTGGGTAGAGTGA
The DNA here is from genome assembly GCA_030633145.1 of Desulfobulbaceae bacterium. Taxonomy (GTDB): domain Bacteria; phylum Desulfobacterota; class Desulfobulbia; order Desulfobulbales; family Desulfobulbaceae; genus DAOVTM01. The sequence continues at coordinate 14,766 of DAOVTM010000005.1, read as the reverse complement.
CCTTTTCAGGATGCTAAAAATGAATGTGGAATGGGTGATTACCAAGTTCGAGGATGGCTGGATTCAATAGACCACGAATATGAGAAACAACGGACTTCTGGTCTTTTATGCCGGCCGAATGAGTCCAAAAGTAGAACTAACAACAGGAGAAAAACAATGCCCTATGTTAATATACGAGTAGCTGGAAAACTGAGCAGAAAGCAGAAAAAGAAAATATCCCAGGGGGTGACCAAGGTGATTTCCAAGGTGGCAAAAAAACCAGAGTCCTCCATCCTGATCTTTATTGATGAGGAAAAACGGGAAAATATTGCCAAGGGTGGTAAACTACTTGACGAATAACAGTTCCCAGGCAGAGCAGGATCAGGCCAAAACCAGGCTGGCAGAGCTTCGCAAAGAGATTGAGTACCATGCTCACCGTTATTATGTGCTGGATGATCCGGTCATTGATGATGGCCAATATGACCGTCTGTTCCGCAGCCTGCTCGATCTGGAGGATGCGTTTCCAGAGCTGATAAGCAGCGACTCCCCCAGTCTGCGGGTGGGAGGGGAACCCCTTGACCAGTTTGAACAGGCAGAACATGTCCTGCCCATGCTCAGCCTGGGCAATGTCTTTGACGAAGCCGAACTGGCTGGATTTGAGGAAAAGATGCAGCGTTACCTCCAGTCCAATGAGAGCATTGTCTATCTGGCAGAACCTAAACTGGACGGATTAGCAGTGGAACTGGTTTATGAAAAGGGTGTTCTGGTTCTTGGTGCCACACGGGGTGACGGACTGGTGGGGGAAAATATCACTGCTCAGTTGCAGACGGTACGATCTATCCCACTCAGGCTGCGGCAGTCCACTGGCAAAGAGACAGAAAAAATTCCCGAACAGTTGGTGGTACGGGGCGAGGTGTTTTTTCCCAGGCAGGGATTCAATGACCAGAACAAACAGCGGGGTAAAGAGGGTAAGTCACTGTTTGCCAATCCCCGTAACGCAGCAGCCGGTTCCCTGCGCCAGCTTGATCCCAAGATCACAGCGGCTCGACCCTTGGATTTTTTTGTCTATGGGGTGGCAGACACCACCACTCTCCCCTGCAAGGAGCTGGAGGCAATGTTTGCCTGGCTCCAGGAAATTGGCTTTCCGGTCAACCCCCTGATCAAAAGTTGCCAGGGACTGAGCGAGGTTGCAGCACAGTATCATCATCTCCAGCAGATCCGGCACGATCTGGAGTACGAGATTGACGGCATGGTGGTCAAGGTTGCCGACTTTGCCCTGCAACAGCGACTGGGTAACACTGCCAGAGCCCCGCGCTGGGCCACGGCCTGGAAATTTCCTGCTGTTCAGGCCACCACCAGGCTACTGGGGGTGCATTTTCAGGTCGGACGAACCGGGGCTGTTACCCCTGTGGCAGAGTTGGAACCAGTTCATGTGGACGGAGCCATGGTCAAGCGAGCCAGCCTCCACAACCGGGATGAGATTGAACGCAAGGAGCTGGAAATCGGTGATACAGTTCTCATCCAGCGGGCCGGGGACGTGATCCCGGAGGTCATCAAGCCGGTTAAGGAAAAACGGGACGGCACAGAACGGGCTATTATTTTTCCGAAAAATTGTCCGGTGTGTGACCATCCCCTGCATCGACCGGAAGGCGAGGCTATAACCCGCTGCATCAATCCCCATTGTCCGGCTCAGCGGCTGCAGAGCCTGATTTATTTTGCTGGCAAGGCAGGGCTGGATATTGACGGTTTAGGGCGCAAAAACATGGAACAGCTAGTTAAGGTCGGCCTGGTCAGGGATATTCCAGATATCTTCCAACTCAAGCATGAGAAACTGGCAGCCTTGGACGGCTGGGGGGAAAAGTCAGCGGATAAACTGATCCGAGCCGTTGTCATGGCCGCTCAAACACCCCTGTCCCGTTTTGTCGGTGCCTTGGGAATCCGTCATGTCGGCGAGGTCACGGCTCAGCTACTGGCAGGTCATTTTATCTCCCTGGAGGGACTGCTGACCGCAATGCGGGAAGACCTGCTGGAAGTAGAGGGGATCGGTGATCAGGCGGCAGCCAGTATTTTTGATTATTTTGCGGATACCTCCACCAGGGAGATGCTTGATCAGATGCAGACCCTGGGACTGACCCTGCAGGAAGCGAAAAAAACAGGCTCGGCTCCCCTGGAGGGGAGGGTGTTTCTCTTTACCGGCACCCTGTCCGGGCTGTCGAGAAATGAGGCCAAACAACTGGTCAAGGAACAGGGCGGTCGGGTCGTCTCTTCGCTCAGTAAAAAGGTGACCGATCTGGTGGCGGGTGCAAAGTCGGGCAGTAAACTGAAAAAGGCCGAGGACATGGGTATTGTTGTGCTTGGAGAAGAGCAATTTCAACAGATTACAGGCAGAGCAGAGGTACGTGAGGAATGACTACAACAATGAAGAATAAAAATAAAGAAGCAAATACAGAGCAAAGTGCCGATAAAGGGACAGGAAGAAGGAAAAAGGTACAGATTCCCAGCGGTGAACCGGCGGGGCGCCTGATCTGCCCGGAATGCGGTAATGATAGGGATTTTGTTGAACTGGCCACCGATGTTATCTTGACTACCCATTTTGTCCAGAACCGGGACGGCAGTTTTTCCCCGGTGGATCACCAGAGCAATGTTCTGGGTGAGGTCAGGCTGCTCTGCGCCCACTGCGATACCGATATTACCCGCTTTCACGCCCATTTTCAGGAAATGGTATTTTAGAAATGGTATTTTAAGAGTGCCTTCCCGCATAGTCACATCTAACCAGGAACTCTACGCCTGCTACCATGAACTGGAGCAGGGCGATATCGTACTGGGACGCATCCGGCTGGCAGGAGCCCAGGAACATATCCTCCTGGATCTGGTTTCCAGGGGCATTCAACTGATCCCCTCGGCCAATGCCCAGTTGTGCAGTCGTTCCAAGGTCTATCAGGCTGCCCTGCTGTGCGAATTTATGGTTGCGGAAACCATAGCCGTATATTCAGTCCATGATATGATTGCAGCCGTGACCAGATATGGCAGTGTCAAGGTAGAGTCTGTAGTCTGCAAGCTGGATCGAGCCAATGCAGGGCAGGGCATTCTTCGCTTCACGTCCATTGAGGATGTCTATACCCAGGTTCAGCTTGGCACCATCCCCTTTCCTTTCGTCATTCAGCCCTTTGTCCCTGACTGCCGGGATGTGCGGGTTATTCTCCTTGGAGATGATATTGAGGCTTATCAACGCTATAACCCCCATAATTTCCGTCACAACCTCCACTGCGGTGGTGAGAGTCTTCCCTGGCAGTTGAGCAATGAACAGCTCCACTTCTGCCACCGGGTAATGGAACGGGCGGATTTTCCCCATGCCCATCTGGATCTGTTAATCCTGCCGGATGAAAGCTGGAGACTGTCGGAGATCAATCTGCGGGGTGGTATGCGGGGAGCGGTAATGAATCAGAAGGATTATCTGGAAAAGTCTGCGGCAGTACGGATGGCCTGCCTGGAAGAGCGTAGAGCATCCCGCCATAGTCGCTAACCAGGCGGGGGTTGCGCTACGCTTCGGAGTCTCGTACCTCGCTTACCTCCCACCCTGCCAAATAAACCCGTTAGGTAAAAAATATACCCTCATTCAAAAGGAAAAAAAAAGGCTGCTCAAAGAGCAGCCTTTCTTAAAACTCTGTCTGTACAGCCAGTCAGTTATACACAACCTGTCGGTTTGGGCAGACCAGCCATCTTACAGGCACCTTTACCAGGTCCTGATGGGAACAGCTCGTAGATCCGCTTCAGGGGAAAACCGGTGGTCTTGGAAAGGATACGTACCATGGGGGCAATACCGTTTTTCTTGTAGTATTCCTGCAGGGCATCGATCACTTTCTGATGTTCGTCAGTGATGTCGGAGATACCCTCAACACTCTTAACGTAATCGATCCAGTTCTCGTCCCATTCCTCAGCTCCTTTTAACAGGAATCCGTCCTCATCACACTCGTAACTTGTACCATTATGCTCAATAGTAGCCATCTGTTTTCCTCCGGGCAAAAATAATAATATGGAATGGATAAAAAAAAATTTATCCACTTTTTAAACTAAGATGCCGCCTTAATACTATGGCGTGTTTTTTTTGTCAAGTACCATCCAATTTTTTTTGAATGAATCATCAATCAGTCCCCTTGTTCACAATAATTAGCTTTTTCATTGATAATCTGCTATATTATCTCCGCAGTAATAAAAATGAGTCGCAGACTTACTGAATAACGATATCTTGGAGAAGAAAAAAAACCATGTTGAACATCTTACGCAGCAAGGCGCAATCAACCCTGATCCAGGCAATGGTTCTGGTTATAGCACTTGTATTTATCTTCTGGGGAGTGGGCAGTAATCTCAATAATAACCGCACTGCCGCTGCCATGGTCAATGATGTAGAGATCCCGTACCAGGAGTACCGCCGCGCTTATGATCAGTATGTGGATAATTTCCGCCAACAGATGGGTGGTCAGCTACCTCCGGGTCTTCTGGAACAGCTCAATGTTGAGCAACAGGTACTGGCTCAGCTGATCCAGGCGGAACTTCTCCGTCAGGGCGGCAGAGAGATGGGCATGGAGGTCAGCGACCTGATGGTTCAGCGTCAGATAAGCGAGATGGATGCCTTTCAGGAAAACGGGCAGTTTGATTTGCAGCGCTATGACGCAATCCTCAGTCAGAACAGAATGACCAGATCCTCTTTTGAAGGCGGGATATTGGCTGATCTGGAAACCAATCGGATCTCAGGTAATATCGGCGGCTTTGCCATGGTATCTGACCAGGCCGTCAACAACTGGATCGCCTATAGCGATGAAGAGATCAAACTTTCTTATATCGGTTTTGAATCTGCTGACTTTGAAGCAAAAGTAGAGGTTGCTGAGGAGGAGCTGGCTACCTGGTTTACGAAAAACATGGCAAATTACCAGGCCCAGCCCGGTGTACGTCTCCAGTACCTCTTTTTTGATTTTGCAGATAACAGCGAAGCAATGGAAGTCTCTGAGGAGGAACTCCTTGCCCGATATGAGGCGGATAAAGAGTCTTACCAGCAGCCGGAACAGCGCCATGCCCGCCATATCCTCTTTAAGGTGTCTGAAGGTGCCGATGAACTTGTCCGTCAGGCACAGAAGAAAAAGGCGGAAGAGGTACTGTCACTTGCCCGCAGCGGTGCAGACTTTGCCGAGCTGGCATCCCTCCGTTCAGAGGGGCCGACCAAGGACAGGGGCGGTGATCTGGGTTTTTTCCCGTCCGGTCGGATGGTGCCTGCCTTTGATGCTGTTATTTTCTCCATGGAGAGCGGTGCAATCAGTGAGTTGGTGGAAACGTCATTCGGCTATCATATTATCAAGCTGGAAGAAGTTCGACCTGCCTCCACCCGCAGCTTTGCAGAGGTTCGTGATAATCTGGCCGCAGGCATCAAGCAGCAGAAGGCCAGAGGCGAAAGCTTTAAACGAGCCACTGCTGCGTATGAGGGTATAATGCGTGCTGGCAGCCTGAAAAACTACAGTGAACAGGGTGCGGAAGAGGTCATTGCGACTGACTATTTTACCCGTGTCCAGCCGCCGGAAGGGGTGACCAGCGATCCTGGTTTTCTGAATGCAGCCTTCAGCCTTAACAAGGGGGAGTTATCTTCCATGGTTAAGTTGAGCGACGGTTATGCCATAGTCTTTGTTGATGATATCAAGACACCACCCCTGCCTGAACTTGACAGCGTCCGCGAGAAGGCAACAGCCGACTATACCCGGGAAAAGGCATTGGAGCTTGCTGAAAACGCTGCCAGAGAGTTGATCGCAGCCAGCACGGAAAGTGGTACCCTCAACCCGCCCGTTGACAACGACCAGCAAATGGAGACCTCGGATTTTATCAAACGAGATGAGGCCGGTACTCTGCCCAGTCAACTGGTCAAGGCCGGATTTGAACTACCCTGGAAAGAGCAGCTTGGCAAGAGTCCAGTACAGGCTGGCAAGACCTTCTATGTGTTTTCTGTCCAGGAACGGCGTGCCGGTTCTGAAGAGGCAGCCTCCACCCGCTCCGATGAGGTACGGGGCCAACTGCTGGACACAGCCCGTAATCAACTGATTGGTTCATGGCTGGCACGACTGCAGAGCGAGGCAAAGATCTGGACTAATGATGCCCTGATAAGCCAAAAATAGGGTCTATATAAAAAACCGTAAAACTCATAATCCACAGATTACGCAGATGAAAAGAGCCAATAAAGAGTCCTGATCTACGTTATCTGCGGATAAACAGTCGCTGGTTGCAACTAATGGCATACCTCGTCCACAAACCAATACCAAAAGGTTATCCGTGTCAGACATAGAACAGGATCAACTCGAAACAATCAGTAGTCTGCCCCCCCTTGAACAGTTCCTCCTCCAGTTGATCTCGGTTATCTATGAGCCTGTCTCCACTTCTTTCCTTTTGAAATGTCTCAGTAAGCTTAATAAAGAGCTGCCCAATGCGCACCGACCCGGCAGGTCAGAGCTGGAATCGATCATAAAAAAGCTGAGAGAGCTTGACTTGCTCAGCCCGCTCAATCAGTGCCAGCCTCTGCTGGCGGAACAGTTGACCCGTCAGGCAATAACAGAGGAACGCTTTACCGCTTTTGCCACCTTAATCGAGCAGGAGGCACCGGTATCCTTCATGTACGGCAAGTGGTCAACCCGGTGCCAGCGCGCCCTGCGTCAGTTTCGTGTTGGTGTCTATACTGGTGATTATGATAAGGTGGACGAGGCCGCCACCTTTCTCGAAGAGCAGTGTGGGGAATACATCGGTACAGCCCCCCCCGCAATACGGATTGTGGCCCCTTCCTTTGAGGGAAAGTGGTTCCGGGTACTGCCCCCATCTCTCCAGTTTTATCTTTTGGAGCGGATCCTTCGTTACTCCATGGAAAATGCAATCCATTTTCCAGCGGTGCTGGCCTATCTTGAGGACAAGGAGGGGATGTCCGATGACGAGTTGATCCCCTTTCAACGCATCCTGGCAGGGTATCATCTCCTGCAGGGTCGCTGCGACAAACTGAGCAAGCTGATTGAAGCCAACCCGGAAGGATTTGCCGGTTCAGGTTTTGCCGGTTCCATTGCCTTTCTTGAGGGGCGCAGCGAGGAGGCACTGCAACTCTTTGAACAGGATCTGGCTGTCCTTGATGAATATGCCGGTGATTCTGGTAGCTTCTTCCTGGGCATTACTGGGCTGTTCTGCATCTTCGCCCTCCTTTCCCGCAACTCGGAAAAGGATCGGCAGCTCATCCGCAGTGCGGTTGCTCTGGTTCTGGATCGCTGCCATGGCTGCCCGGAAGAGATCCCTTTCCGTTTCCTGGATGCCTACACCCGTTCCGTGGACGGTACCATGCCGGACATGCAGACCCTCACGGATCGATTTGAGGCGGAAAACCGCAGCCTGTCCACTCTGATTGCAGTACTCTCCCTCTACTGGATAGGGGTGGAGATCCCCAAACCCTTCCAGGACAGCCTGATCTCCCTCTATGAACGTTCCAGGGACAACCGTTTTTCCTGGCTGGCCATGGAAGCCGCAGAACTGCTCTCCACCCTGGAACCGATACGCGAAGATATGGCCACTGCCTCGGCAGCACTGCAAAAGGAGACGAGTTGTACCTCCATTGTCCATATCATCACACCTGACATGGAGTCCTGGAAACACAGTCTGCAGGAACTGATCATGGTGACCAGGCATTCCCGCGCACCGGAGCAGACTACCCGCCTGGGCTGGCTGGTTGATTATCAGGACGATACCCTGACCCTGGTTCCCAAGGAGCAGAAGAAAAACCAGGCTGGACAGTGGAGTAAAGGCCGGGCCATCGGCTTGAACCGTTTGATGGAATATAAAAACTTTGACTTCCTCTCCCATGGAGATATTCAAATTTGCAAGACCATTGAACAGGTCGGTGACCCAGGATCACGCAATGGCGGCTGTGAGTTTAACCTGGAGTTGGCCCTGCCCTTTCTGGTGGGACACCCCCATGTCTTTCTGCAAAAAAACGTCTCGGTTCCGGTGGAGATCGTGGCCGGTGAGCCAGAGCTGATGGTGGAGGAGCAGGATGGCTACCTCTTCATCCATTTTCTCCAGGATATCGGGGACGGCAGAGTGGCAATCTGGCAGGAAACCCCCACCCGTTTCAGGATCATGGAGATCACGGATGAGCATCTTGGCGTGGCGGAAATCACCGGTCGAAACGGTCTGCGTATCCCGGTGGCTGCATCCGGTCAGGTGCTGAGTGCCATTGGTAATATCGCCTCCTTTATGACCGTCCATTCGTCCATTGATGCTGGTCTGGTGGAAGAGGACAGCATGGAGGTGGATGCCGACCCCACCATACACATCCATGTCATCCCCTACGGCAGCGGTTTTCGCCTGGAGATGTTTGTCCAGCCTTTTTCCCGGCGCGGACCCTATCTCAAGCCCGGAGACGGGGTGAGCAACCTGATGGCCGAGGTGGAAGGCCGCCGTTTGAAGACCCGCCGTAATCTCCTTTTGGAGGAGGAAAAGGCCAGGGAGGTTGAGGAGAGCTGCCCCATTCTTGATCTGGCCGTGGATCTGGAGCAGGAGAATCAACGGGAATGGCATCTCCTTGATCCAGAAGAATGCCTCCAGGCCCTGCTGGAACTGGAGGAAATCCGCGAGCGAGTGGTGCTGGAATGGCCCGAGGGTAAACGTCTCGCCGTCCACCGCCAGGCCGGGGTCAACCAGTTGAACCTCAACATCCGCACCAGCCAGCAGGACTGGTTCTCCCTGTCTGGACATGTCCGCATTGACGAGGAATCAGTCATTGACCTCAAGACCCTGCTGGACAAGGTACGGGAGTCGCACAGCCGGTTTATTCCCATGGGGGATGGCCAGTTCCTCGCCCTGACCCAGGAATTCCGTAATCGGCTGGAAGAGCTGATCCAGTTTGGCGGAAAGTCCGACGCTGAAGACGAGATCCTTGTCCATCCCCTGGCAGCCCTGGCCCTTGAGGAGCTGACCAGGCAGGCCAACACCAGTGCCGACGATGGCTGGATGAAACAGCTCCACAACCTGGAACGGGTGCAGGATCTGGTACCCGAGGTACCCTCCACTCTTCAGGCCGATCTACGTGATTATCAGACCGAAGGATATGTCTGGATGTCCAGGCTGGCTCACCTCGGCATGGGGGCCTGTCTGGCCGATGATATGGGGCTGGGCAAGACCTTGCAGGCTCTGGCCGTGGTTTTGGAAAGGTCGGAAAAAGGCCCCACTCTGGTGGTGGCCCCCACCTCGGTCTGTATGAACTGGCAGAAGGAGGTGGATCGTTTTGCTCCTACCCTGAACCTTCATGAGTTGGCCGGAAGCGACCGAGAGGCTACCGTGCATGGGTTGGGTAAACGGGATATTCTGGTCACCAGTTACACCCTGTTGCAGCAGGAGGTTGATCTGCTGGCCGACATCCAATGGCAGACCATTGTCCTGGATGAGGCACAGTCCATCAAGAATGCCGCAACCAAGCGTTCCAAGGCTGCCATGCGTCTTAATGCGAAATTCCGTCTCATTACCACTGGAACACCCATTGAGAATCATCTCGGCGAGCTGTGGAATCTCTTTAACTTCATCAACCCCGGTCTGATGGGAACCTATAAGCAGTTTAACACCCGCTTTGGCATTCCCATTGAAAAGCACCACGATAACGTGGCTCGTCTGCAACTGAAGAAGCTGATCCGCCCCTTTATGCTCCGCCGCATCAAGTCCCAGGTGCTGGAAGAGTTGCCGCCCCGCACCGAGATCACCCTGCGGATAGAGATGAAGAAAAGCGAGATGCACTTTTATGAGGCCATCCGCCAGCAGGCCATTGAAAACATCGAGGGCAGCGGCCAACAGACCGGTCGTCATCTCCAGATCCTTGCTGAGATCATGCGTCTGCGCCGGGCTTGCTGCAACCCCAGGCTCATTGACGAGAACTCCAAGATCTCATCCACCAAACTGGAGGTATTCGGCGAGGTGGTGGATGAATTGCTGCAAGCCCGGCATAAGGCCCTGATCTTCAGTCAGTTTACCGGCCACCTGGCCCTGATCCGGGAGTATCTTGATGGCAAGGGAATCGAATATAAATACCTGGACGGTACCACTCCCACCAAGGTACGGCAGCAGCAGGTGGACACCTTCCAGGCCGGTGAGGGCGATCTCTTTCTCATCAGTCTCAAGGCGGGCGGCCTGGGTCTGAACCTGACCGCTGCTGATTATGTCATCCACATGGATCCCTGGTGGAATCCTGCTGTGGAGGATCAGGCCGCGGACCGTGCGCACCGTATCGGCCAGAAACGTCCAGTTACGGTCTATCGCCTGGTGACTGCCAATACCATTGAGGAGAAGATTGTCCGTCTGCATCATGAAAAGCGCAACCTGGCAAACTCCCTCCTGGAAGGGGCTGAGGTAGGAGCCCAGATCACTGCCTCTGAGTTGCTGGAGCTTATTCGGGGGAGTTGATTTTGTTTACTATAATCAAGAATACGGAGGGAAAACAATGAATGTCACAGATTCTAATATTGAAGTACATTTGGCAATTTCATCGTTTGTCGGTTAAACGGTAAACGGGGGCGGGTCATGCTAAGCAACTGATTTATTGATTTTTAACTCCTGAAAACAGCCTGTTTTGCGGCCTATATTGTCGTTTTAGGTATCAAAAAGGGGGCTACCAACTTAAGGCGGGACAAGCCGTAAGTTGGTAGCCATTAATTAAACCCACCGACTTTAGCCGGTGGTTGTTTAGTTTGCAATACCACTTTTGTACTCTCTGAGATTCGGTCTATTTTTATACATAATTTTGAGTTCAAACTCCTTTCCGCTCGGGTATTGCAGGATTTGCAACATACCATCTTTCTCGTCGTCATACCAAAGGGCATATCTTTTTCCCTTAGGAGTCAAGCCTCCCTTCGCAAAATCACCATAGGTCTTCTTGCACAGTTCAAAAAGTGTATCGAATGTGTAACCAGCTTGGGAGTTCTCGGGTAAAATGGTATAAACTTGCACCACATTGGATGTGCGATTATTGTATTGGACAAACCATGAACTTCTTGTTCCGAAAGGGGTAGCGTCCTCAAAGAGGACATATCCCAAGCCAGGCATGCTGGCAAACTGTTTATTCTCAGCAAAAATCACCTTCCCGGTGTCGGCAAGTTTCCCTCGCACCTTTGTAATGGTCAGGCTCTTGTTGCCGATTTCGATGCTTCCCTCACGAGCAGTCAAGGAAATAAGATTCTTCCCTGGAAACAGGACAGAATTCGGAAAAGAGGTGATTTGACCGTGTGCTCTGTTTTGTGCCAGGAAATCAATGGCATCCTGGTGACCACTAATTGCGGCCTTTTTTATCCAGGCCAAGCCGGTTTTTTTATCTTGTGGGATCTTGTCGCCTTCATAATTTAATAAACCCAACTCAAACTTCTGCTGAGCAAGGATTTTTAAGTACTCACTATCCTGACCCAAAAAGGTTGGATGATCATCAATCATCTCGTTCCCCCAGGCAATGGACTGTTCAAACCAGTGGAGAGCCCGTTGGGGATTCTTTTCTTTAAAATGGTACTTGGAGAGGTAGTTGTCTCCAAGTACATAGGCAGCATATGTTGTCATCAAGGTTAATTTTTGCTGCAACTTGTCCAGCTCCTGCTCAGATGCTTTTCGTAACAGGTAGATCACCTGCTCAACAAGTTTGGCATTTTCCATCTGGTTGAGGTTTCTAAAAAAAGAATCAATGGAGTTCTGATTGATTCGCCAGGCTTCCACATACCAGTGGACAGCCTCCTGTATATCAACGGGAAAACCATCTCCAGCCAACAGCGATTTTGCAAGCTCCAGTTTGTCTTCCACCGAGCCACTTTTTGCCGCTTCCCTGTACCAGTACAAGGCTCGTTGGGCATCCTTTGGGAAATATTCTTCTCCATCCTGGTATGCCCAGGCAAGCTCTTTCAAGGCTTCTGTCCCCTGTGAAACAGCCCATTTTTCTGTCCAGAAAATGGCCTTTTCCACGTCTCTTGGAATGATTTGTTCCTCTTCATCTTCTGCCAGATACAAATGAACCAGTATCTCAAGTGCCTCTTTATGCCCACTCTCTGCTGCTGCACTGAGTATCTCAACAGCACGAGTGGGATTTTTGGGAACAACTTCTCCCTCCAGGTAGATCTCGGCAAGATCTATTTGAGCTTCGCTGTTACCCCCCGCTGCTGCCTTGCTCAACCACTGCACAGCCAATTCACCGTTATCATCGACATGATATTTACTGCCATATTCCAGGCCAAGTAGTGCCTGAGCCTCTGTATCACCATTTTCTGCACGTTTCTCCAGAGCAGGGATCGGGTTTTTCTGATTAACCTGAGGGGCTGCACACCATCCATTGTTCACAAAAATACATAATGTTAACAATGCCATCCCCAATATAATCTGTAAACTGTGTTTCATTTTTTATCCCAACGGCTGAACTCACCGTTATGTTGCGAGTTGGTATAACTCATTGAAGTACCAATCAAAACAGGAGGTTTTTAAAATATCGTATATTTGTTGTTAAATCAAGCCGTTATCGAGTAACGGGATTATGCACACGAAACTCGCAACATAATAATGACGCATTGGGCGTACTAGCCTAATATCGCTTATTCACGTTTTTCACTACTGCCAGTTTAAGAGAGGAAGATAAACAAAAATAGAAACGATTTTTCCGGTAAAGGCATCACCCTGAACCTGCGTAAAATTTGCCCTAAAAGATCATCTAACAATTAAAATTCTACCTAAAATTAGGTGATAGTCAATGTAAAATGGTTGATATTTGCACGATTTAAAGAAGAGAAAAAAAATAAAAGAAAATATATTTTTTTGCATTTTTTTATAAATATATGAAAAAAAAGCGGTTTAAAACTCACAACATATCTTGACTCTCAACATAATCACCGGAAAAAAAGTGCGTGGCATGATGACCGCATTACCGAATAACTTGGAGGGGGACGAAATGTTGGCAAGCCACCATGTCTTTTTTTGGTGAAACGCCTGGTTAGATAGCTTTGAAGTGTTAAGATGCTAACTGCCAACATGTAGTAATTGAGAGAGAAAAGGCTGAACCGACTCCCAAGCATTAGAGCTATTTTCTGCTTTCCATAGATCATAATTCCTTTGAAGGTTTATCCAGAAATTTGGAGAAGTATCAAAGGCACGAGATAATCTTAATGCCATATCAGGAGTAATTGCACCATTTCCATTAATGATTTTCGACAATGTTTTCCTTGAAATACGTAAGGTCGAGGCTAATTTTGTTATAGTGATGGAAAGTGGTTTTAAATAATCATCTTTAATAATTTCCCCTGGATGTGTTGGCTGTCTTGTCATTTTTTTCATGGCTGTTACCTCAATGATAATCGTCGTAATTTACGATGTATGCATTACCATCGATAAATTCAAAAAATATTATCCAATTGCCAGAAACATTTACAGCATATTGCCCTTTCAGACATCGTAAACGTATCGTACAAAAAGGTAAATATCTGGACATTACTTCGTTCCTAATACCTAACGCACGGAAAAAGTTACCACTCGAAGTCTCCACTGCGTTGCGCTTATCTGTCAGTTATCAGTTTTCAGTATTTAGCAACTCACCGTAATTACTGAACACTGACAACTCAGACCGACAGAATGTCCATTTGTTCCTTATAGCACTGTTACTTCGACAAAAAAAACAATACCTCTGCGGTTTTTACGAGGTCTTCCTTTCAAGTTTCCTGACAATTTATGCAAATTTGAACCTGGATAATTCATATCTCGGATTTCACGGGCAGCATTCAAACGATCAAGGATTTTTCCAAGCTACGCCAAATACTCCGGCAGAAACTGCTTTTATCCGTTCGTTGCTTGCAATATCGGAGCGCATCCAGTCAATAAAAGTCTTTCCACTCGTCTCACCTGCGTATTCCTTAAGACTCATCTCTTGTAAATGCTCCAAGGGAAATTGCTCCATGAATTTATCCCACCGCTCATAGCGCAACTGAAATTCTTTTTTATATCATCCATTTACTCCTTGTTCACCTTCTTTGTCTTCCGAAAAAGCTACAAATCCATCCCGTCTATAAGGCAGTAAAATTTACGTTTGCCATTTTTACACTCCGCAAGGCTTGGGTTTAAATGAGTTGCACATTCAACTCAGGTACCCTGCTGAATGATTTGTCATTGGTGAGAAAAATAAATTGACCAGGCAACTCCAAGGCACTTGCCGCCTGCAGTGCATCAGGTGTTCTGAGGTTGTAGCGGACACGGAGCCAGAGTGCTTTTTCAACTACTTCAGGAGCAAGCTCTACAATGTGTAAATCCTGCTTGGAGAATAACTGTCGGTATTGTTCTACAACAGCATCATCCTGCTGTTTCAGCGGGTGGACGAGGCATTCAAAAAAACTCAGACGCGATATGGCAATTGACATTTCCGGATACGTTTCTGCAAGACTGTGCAAAGTTTTCCTGACCCATGAATAGAACGGTTCACTGGATTCAATCAGGTAAATGATGACGCATGCATCAAAAAAAACTCTCATCGATCCCACTCATCTCGTTTCACAGTAAGTGTTTTGTCCAGCTCTTCTCTAGTTTTGCTGCCGCATGCTTTTTTATGCAAAAGCCATTGCAGCAGGTTATTTTTTTTTGTTTTTGTATGAATGGTAGCTTGCGTCAAGTGAACATACTCTGATTCGGATAACACCACGCAGGTTGGGGTGTTATTTTTGATAATGTGGACAGGGCCGTTCCTGAGTGCCAGCTCAATTGCCTTCACTCCTCTTCGCTTTATTT
>DAOVTM010000385.1 GCA_030633145.1 Desulfobulbaceae bacterium | reverse complement strand
GAGCATCATGGCTGCGGACAGGATCTGGGCAATGGGGTTGGCAATGCCCTGTCCGGCTATGTCCGGGGCTGAGCCGCCAGCCGGTTCAAAAAGGCCGAAGTTTTCGCTGTTCAGACTGGCAGAGGCCAGCATCCCCATGGATCCGGTGAGCATGGCCGCCTCATCCGAGATAATATCGCCAAACATATTGCCGCAGAGCATGACATCAAACTGCTGGGGCCAGCGTACCAGTTGCATGGTGGCGTTGTCCACATAGATATGGTTAAGCTCCACCTCCGGGTATTCGGCAGCAACCTCCATCACCACCTCACGCCACAGCACCATGGTGGTCAGGACATTGGCCTTGTCCACCGAGGTGACTTTCTTCCGGCGTACCATGGCCGCCTCAAAGGCCATGCGGGCAATGCGCTCAATCTCCGAGCGTTTATAGAGCATGGTGTCAAAGGCGTACTCATCTGCTCCGCTGCCCTCTCTACCCTTGGGTTCGCCGAAATATATTCCCGAGGTCAGCTCCCGTACTACCAGGATGTCAAAACCGGTGCCGACAATATCGGGGCGCAGGGGACAGGCACCAACTAAAGATTTAAAAACTCTGGCCGGACGAAGATTACAAAAAAGGTCAAAATGCTTGCGCAGGGGAAGAAGGGCTGCCCGCTCCGGCTGTTCCGCAGGGGGCAGGGATTCCCATTTTGGCCCGCCCACTGAACCGAAAAGGATAGCGTCACTGTTTTCGCAGACATCCAGGGTGGACTGGGGCAGGGCCTCGCCATGGTTATCAATGGCGATTCCACCCACATCCGCATTCTCGTAGCTCAGGGAGAAATTAAATTTCTTCTGAACCACGTCCAGTACCTTGACAGCCTCTGCCATCACTTCCGGGCCAATACCGTCTCCGGCCAGGATTGCTGTTTTTTTTGTATTGCTCATGTTTTTGATTTTGTGAGTAATGAGTTTGTGAGTAATGAGTAATGAGTTTTGAGTTGTAGGTTTTGAGTTTCTCAGAACTCATACCTCACATCTCATGCTCTTTTATAGCAGAAAAAAAAGTCATCTGTCAACCTTGGGATAAGATCGGTCGAAACTGTACAAGAGTCAACAGTCGCGGTACTTGAGAAAACGGCAATTTTGTTGACCTGTTTTCCACCACTTGCCAACTAGCTGGCAAGGGATTGGTGTCTTCTCTTGCCTGCATAAGAAGAACCATCCCCGACGACCCGGAAAGTTCCCCGATCATCTCCAGAAAACGCCCCCGCTCTGCCAAGGCTCGGCTGGTAATAAAGGTGAAGGTTTCTGTCAGTCCGGCTGTCTGCTCAAGCCGTTCTGCCAGTACCTCCACGTTGTCCAGATGCAGCGTTCTGATAATATGGCGTAAAAAGTTGACCCGTTTCTGCCTGGGCTCCAGCAGGGTTACCTGGAATTCAGGTCGAGCCACGGCCAGTACCATGCCAGGAAAACCGGCTCCGCTGCCAACATCGAGCAGGGATGCCTCTGCACTGCCATATTTGTCCAGCAACGGCAGGAGGGTCAGGGAATCGAGAAAGTGACGTTCCAGGATGTCAATGGGGGCTGTGTTGCGGGCAATCAAATTGATCTTCCGGTTCCATTTGATCAGTTCCTCCTGATAGCAGAGGAGATCGCTCACCGCCTGCTCGTTGACCCTGACATCCAGGAGACGCAGCCCTTTTTTCAGGAGTTTTTTGTTCTCCTCTTTGCACCTGGTATTGTTTTGAAGCGTACGGCGCATCTACCCCTCTGTCCGTATAGCCACGGAATTGGCGTGACCGGTCAGTCCCTCCAGACGGGCAAGACGCTGGATATGGTCGCTGTCATTCAGCAGCCCTTCTCGGGAATAGGAGATGATGGAACTTTTTTTCAAAAAGGTCTCCACTCCCAGAGCAGAGGAGATCCGTGCCGTTCCCATGGTGGGCAAGACATGATTAGGCCCGGCCACATAATCACCGGCTGCCTCAGGGGTGTGCGGCCCGAGAAAGATTGCTCCGGCATGGTTGATTTTAGGCAGCCACTGCCAGGGATCATCTATCTGCAGTTCAAGATGCTCAATGGCAATTTCGTTGGCCAGTTCAATGGCCTGATCCACAGTTTCCACTTCCAGGATAAGGCCGCGCCGGGCCAGCGATTCTCTCGCAATGTCCTCACGCTCCAGCTTGGGGAGTTGTCGTTCAAGTTCGCTTACTACTCCCCTGCCAACAGCGGCATCGGTAGTGATCAGCATAGCCAGAGCCAGGGGATCATGTTCGGCCTGGGCCAGCATATCAGCGGCAATATAGGCGGGATTTGCTGACCCGTCCGCCACGATCAGCACCTCGCTGGGTCCTGCAATCATATCGATGCGTACCTTGCCCATGACCTGTTGTTTGGCCTCGGCTACATACTGGTTGCCCGGCCCGACAATGACATCCACCCTGGGGATGGATTCGGTGCCGTATGCCAGGGCACCAATGGCCCAGGCAGAACCGGCCTTGAAGACGGTGTCGATTCCAACCTCACGGGCAGCCATGAGCAGAGCCGGATTGACACCACTGTTCTTGTCTGGCGGGGTCATCATAACCCGTTGCTTCACTCCGGCAATAGCAGCCGGAATCCCGTTCATTAGAACAGAGGAGACCAGCGGGGTTGAACCGCCTTGCCCTCCGGGGACATAGAGTCCGGCAGAATCCACAGGTCGAACCAGGCGACCGGTGATGGTGCCGTCCTTCCGAGTGAGGAACCAGGAATCCTCCATTTCTCGTTCATGGAAGGTTCTGATTCGTTCTGCGGCAAAGGAAAGCGTTTTCATGAATTGGGCATCAACTGCACCAGCGGCCTGTTCAAATTCGTCCTCTGTTACCCGCAACTGCTCTCTGCTCAGTTGCGGTGCATCAAATTTACGGGTATAGTCAATGACTGCGCTGTCACCCTCGCAGCGTACCCGCTCCAGGATCTCGGTGACTGTACGGCGGCAGGAGGAGTCCGCCTCAATAAAACGGTCACGCAGACTGGTGTAGATTTCCCGGCCATCTGAAGTGGACAAACTTGCTGTACGAATAATTGCGATGCTGGTACCCATTCCTGCTCCGTTGATGATGATAGCTCTAACGAACTTCAAATTTATTTAATATCAATGTGTTACATAATAGCTCGACCCTCATAACTCATAACTCATAACTACAATAATAACTCATAACTACATTATCCACTCATAAAAAAACAGTAAAAAAATGAAAACACTCTACTCCATCCTCATTCTCTGCCTCTCTCTCCTTATTCTCATGGGGGGAAATGTAAACGCAGAACAAACCGATAACTGTCATTGTTTTCGCAAACGCAGTTATGACCCCGCCGATAAAACTGCGGCTGATGAGTATCTGCTCACCACCAGCTTTAACTCACTTATTGCAGCTACCCTGGGAGTTTCCAAGCGAGAAATCGTCATGCTCAAGATGAAGGGCGGGGTTGATCCTGACACCCTGCTCACTGCCCTCTACATAGCCGACCGAAGTACAATGGAGCTGAAGGTTATTCTTGCCGTTCATGACAACGGTGGAAGCTGGCAGGAAATTGTCAAGGCTCCGGGAGTGCGGGCAAAAATATCTGCTGACCCTGCTTTACAGGCAATTGCCGCTGGAGCCTCCCTGGAGGAAAGAGGTGATCTTATTACCACAGCCCTGCTCAAAAGCCGCTATAAGGCGTGGCCGGAAACGATCAAAAACCTGGGCAACAGCAGTTTCAGCAACCGGGAAACGGCACTCTTGTTTGCCCTGCAGGAACAGGCCGGTGCGTCCTTGACAGAGCTGACCCGATTGCGCAAGGACAAGAAAATGAGCTGGAGCGAACTTGCTCATTTGTATTCGTTGACCCCATCCGGGGTGGGAGAAGCCATTATAGCGACCAAATAGACCTGACATAACAGGCTAGAATTAAAATATTTTTTATACATCTGCCCACTGGGTGAATGCTCATTCATTTTTCTATTGTTTTTCCTTTCCGTCTATATTAAGTTCCTATTCTGTAATCTACAATACCGGATTTTCCTGAAGAGGAAAGTCGGTTTGTTGTAATAAATTTTATTCCATTATTATTATTTTCACTACCAAAGGAGAGGAAGATGCTGAAAAAGTATGGTGCGCTTCCGGCTATCTGTGCGGCAACATTGCTTGCTGCTCCGGTACTGGCCAATGATGATCATAAGGAGATCGAAGGCCCCTTCGAGACCCCCATGCAGGTAACTGAAACCTGTCTGGAATGCCAT
>DAOVTM010000209.1 GCA_030633145.1 Desulfobulbaceae bacterium | reverse complement strand
GCGTGTATGCACAACCGGGTACCCATCCTGATACTCAATCGCTCCGGGAGACACGGCCAGCACCTGCTCAAGCTCCTTGTAAGTGATGTTGACACTGGCTGACATGCCGACATGCACACCACTGGAAAACTCTTCAAACCGCACCCTGGCACTGAAGCGACGTAAACTGGTATTGCCCTCATCTTCCTGAGCCAGAGAATCAATGGATTCAACCACGCCGGGAAAGGAGTAGCCGGGCAGGGCATCCAGCTCTATCACCGCCTCCATATTGACGGCCAGTTTGGCAACATCTATTTCCCGTACCCGAATTTCCACCACCATGCCGCTGGTATCAGGCACCTCCAGGAAGGTCTGCCCCATCCAGATGGAATCACCAATCTGGATCTTACGTTTGCCGCCTGAGCCGGGAATTTTTGAATAGAGAAGAATTCCATCCACAGGACTGTAAATATCGCAGCTGGCAACGTCCTTGCGGGCATTATCCAGCAATCGTGCCTTTTTTTTACTGTCACGTCTCTGCTTTTCCACATTGGTCTGCTGCCGCTGGAGTTCCAGAGCCGAGGTACGTCTGGTTCTTGCCAATTCATCATTAGCTGCGTCAACAATTGTCTGAGCCTCGGTCAGGACACGGGGCCATTCATACTGGTCAAAATTACTCAACTCCGCCTTTTTTAGCTGCTCCCCTTCCCGGGCGGTCTGCAAGGTATTTGCCGCCTTGTCATACTCCCTCTGGCTGATATGTCCCTCCTGGAGCAGGGTTTCTAAATCCTGGAGTTCATCCCCGGCAATGGTGCGAGTCCGCTCAGCCTGGAGTACCTGCTGGGCAATCTGCCGCCTCTTGAGTTTGCCGCTGCCGTTTTTCAGGTCATCGGCCTTGAGACGGGCAATCTCCAGGCTGCGCCCGTCCGCCTCCAGTCTGCTGGCTCCCTCTTCCTTGAGCAGTTCCAGGTTTTTAAGTTCTGCAGCCAGCTGTGCCTCGGCATCGTCCAAATCCTGTTCCGCCTTATCCAGCTTATCCATTAAGGGTTTACTGTCAAAACGAGCCACCAGTAGCCCCCTATTGACAATCCTTCCCTCATCAAACAGCCAGACCAGTTTTCCCTGATTACTGGCCACCTTTGATTTAATCGATACCACCCTGGCTGGCCGGACAATGCCCCGTTCCGTCACCATGAGCTTGAAGCTCTGCAACTCTGCTCGGACATAATGGTACACGCTCTTTGGGTCATCCTGACCGGAAAAAAGGTATAATACTGCCACGAAAGCCGTTCCGAGCAGGAAGAGCGAACCGACCCAGGGCAGGAGATGATTTTTTGTCATTGGATGAGTTCCTCATCCGTGCTTATGTTGAAAAACAGCATTATGTTATAAAAAGGTTTCCGTTGCCAGCCGCAGCCAGTCAAGGTCAAGTATGCCCAGGGCGTAGGCCAGCTCAACCGCCTGCAAATTATACCCTGTCAGCGCAGTGATAATATCCAGCTCTGCCTGGGAAAACGAGTTTTCCGCATCAATCATGTCCAGATTGTCTGACAGCCCCCGGTTGTATCGGGTTTGGGCCAAGTCCATGGCCTTTCCAGCCTGTTTAAGTTGCGCAACACTGATGCGGTGGCGGTGTTCTTCAGTTTGCAGGTTCTCAAATGCCTCCCGCGCCTCACGCATTATCTTGCGCCGCAACGCCTTACCATTTCTATGGAGTTGCGCGATCTTGATGTTCTCTCTGGTCAAAGCCTGCTTCTCATCAAAGAGATCAAAAGTTGAGCGCAGTTCCACCTGCACTGACCAATTGGTTTCATCGAGACTGTCTATCTCTTCAATACTGTCTGCACCGCCAGCCTGCTCCAGGGTGGCACTGAGGGCAAGGTCAGGCAGCATGTTCCGTTCTGCCCTGTACAGGGAAATTCGCCCCTTTTTGAGGTCGATCAAGTGTTCCTGCCAATCGAGGCGGTAATCGAGCAGGTTTTGCTCCCAGTCGTCAGGGATAACAGGTACAAGCCGGTTCACCTCCTCAGTGATACGCAGTTGCTCCGCTTCAAAGAGACCCAACTGTTCATTGAGACTTTCTATGGCTCGCTGCTGGTTTCTCTGTTGATCCCGATGGCTGTTTTCCGCAGTTAGCAGAGCCAGCTCCGCCCGATAGACATCCACCTTGGAGACCAGTCCCACGGATTGACGGGCAATGGACTCTTCAAGGTTCTCCCGGCTTCTGCCCAGGGCCTGCTCTGACTTTTCCAATAGTTTACCAGCCAGGACAACATTATAGTATCTGCGTACCGTGTTCAGGATAAGAAACTGTCTGGAGCGGACTGTCTGCAACTGCTTGGACTGCCCGCTCAATTCAGCAGCATTCAAACCAGCCAGGTTGTATCTGGTTCCCCAGCGACGAAACAGCCCCTGGGATATTTTGATATAGGCTCTTGCCCTGACCTCGTCCTCTACCTCATACGCCTCGTCGAGATCGGTTCTATCCACTCTGAAACCGGCAGTAAGGCTGGAGCCGCTGCTCGTTTCCCGTTGTACTTCATACCCCAGAGTCTGGGAACCCGTCCCCTGGGCAACGCCGATATTGGCAAGGGGAATCAACTGGATAGCAAACCTGTGTTCGGCACTTGCGATGTTCATCTTTTCGATAACGAGGTCGTCAGCCAGGCTGAGGGCGGTGTCGCTCTGTTTTAATGCTATCTTGACAATATCGAGGATATTATAGACCTGGGAGGCAGAGGCTGGAACAGCCGGGAGGGGGGACAACATACAAAAAAGAATATAAAAAATAACAAAAACGGCAGCCTTTATGCAAGATGAGTCATTGCCACCATTATTACCGTGCCGAGAGTGTAGGGTGCGCTGTGCGCACCGGAAACGAAACATGCCTTTAAAAATTCATAATCGTGTCAAGCGGGGCATTGGACTTCTGCTTGGTCTCACCGGAAAGTGCCGCAATGGCATCCGGGTTAATGGCTCGCACCCTCTCTCTGGCCGACTCTGATTGGACAATCGACTTTAAACGCCCAGGTGTTGCAGTGGCAAGGGAACTGGGTGGGGTCGAACTGAACTTTTCAGACAGATCCTCACCTGTTGAACCAGGATTATAGGCTATCTTAACGACTAAATCGTGGACACCGGTCAATGCAAATGCCTTGCGGTCAAACTTGGCATTCAGTGCCTGCACCATGACCGAGTTGACCAGTTGGGCAAAATTGAGATTAGAGCCGGAAAATTCCACTTCATAAAGCGCACCGGTGCCAAGGTCAAAGGTTCGAAAATCCACGTTCAGGACAGGCCGCAGCCCAATAAGTTCTTTTTTCAAGAGGACAGCGGTTTCATAAGAGGGCAGCCCCATCACCTCGACCTGATACATTTTAGTCTTTCCCATCAACTGTTCTTCAAAAAACTTACGGGAAAATTCCTTACCGATCATGCGGCCAACATCCTCCAGCGCACTGTCCTCGCTGATCCAGGAACGACGTTTGGGAATGGTATTGTTAAAATAGATCTCTTCGCCGGTATGATTGTTGATACATTTTACCGTCCAGGAGGTCAGGGCGTGTTTATGCAGGGTGATACCTGAGGCTCGCATTGTAACGCTGACCTTGCGAAATTTTGCCTCCCCTCGGATGGTAAAATCTGCGTTTTTGGAACCGGCTACACTGGGAGAAGTAGAAAAGGCATTACCTGTGGGATTCTCCGTCGGCTCCGACCAGACCCGATAGCCAAAACTGGATACATGCTCTTTGAGGATGTTTTCCGCCACTGCTGAGCGCTGCGCTTTAACATCCGTGGAGCGATCCGCATCAGAAATATGAATTGCCACCGATATCCTGGGGTTGCCAAACTCCTTGATCAGGTTCACCCGTTGCGCCTGACTCATCTCCCGCAGGTTATTTTCCACCTTACCGGTATAGACCTCGGCCTTGATCAGGATGTGCATGAAGCCATCCTCTCCAAGCCAGGGTTCGCTCTTGCTAAGTACGGACTTGATCAGCCCCTGGCTCCGGGTGAGTACCTTGTCCTGAATAAGCATATAGTTGGCTTCCAGGGAACGGTTGTCCACATAGATACCTACCACCTTTTCAATAGCCTGGGATCTGGCATCATCGAGCAGGGCATCATACAAAAGCATCTTATCCCGTTTAAAGGTATCCGCCTCCGGGTCTGCCAGCCCCTCGGCTGTGACCAGTACAGTTGTGGCGGAGGGTTCAGCACCTGAGAGTGAGTAGGGCAGGAGTAAAAAGAGGACAATAAGGCCGATAGAGAGAACCCTCTGTAATACGAATCGTCTGTTATGTTCCATGGGACTCCTCTATACTGTTTATTAAAAACTGGTTATTAAAGACTGGCTACAGGAGAGGACGAATCCTGGCTTTTATTTCCCTCGCAGCAGCTGCGGCTGCCCTGGCAACTCCCTGCTCACGTGCTTCCAGCTCACTGTCGGACAGCACCGACATGAACTGCTGCTTAATGGTGGCGATATGGAGGGTCTTTCCATCCTTTACCCTGATGGCCTTTGCGGTCAGAATCACCAGGCTTGTCTTGCCCTGGATATCACTGGACGACTGCATAGTACCGGTTTCATACTGAATAGTGCCTGAAATAACAATCTCCGCCTTGGCTGCTCGACCGGCACTCCTGGCAAAGGATGCCAGCCCGGTGCGTGCCTGCAACAGGTTCTCCAGCTGCTGTACGTCGTTTTCATCCAGCCATCCTCCCAGCAGGAGATGATCCCCG
Source organism: Desulfobulbaceae bacterium (assembly GCA_030633145.1). Classification (GTDB taxonomy): domain Bacteria; phylum Desulfobacterota; class Desulfobulbia; order Desulfobulbales; family Desulfobulbaceae; genus DAOVTM01. The sequence goes on along the minus strand of DAOVTM010000209.1, from coordinate 2,299 downwards.
CCGCTGATTCCATAAGCCTTACCAAGGACATCATCCGCAGTCTGTACCCTATAACCGGATTCAAGAAAAATCTTGGCCATTACCTGCTCACCGGTGCTTATATTCACCGTCCCTGGATCGGAACTTTTCTGACCGGTTTGCACTCCGCTTTTTTCCGAAAAGATAAAAAGGATCCGAACTTCACGGTCAAGTGCCTTCTCTTCAACAGATGCAGCCTGAGAGGCAACCTGGCCAGCTTCTCTCGGGGGGAGTGCAGCAATCGTTTTGGTCAGTTTTTGCACTGCGCTTTTAATGGCCAGCCCCATGGCATCGTTGGCCTGCGTGACATCATTACCGCCAGCAGCCCCAAACCCGAGGGTCTGGGTGATTTGTTTTTTCCCCTCTGCCTTGCCCCTGGCCGTGGCAAGGACTTCATTGGTCAGGGCATCCTTGACCATCAACTCCAGTTCCACGTCAACTACCTGGGTCTTACTCTTGGAAAAGGCGGTGGAACCATACTCCATGTGCTCTCCATAGGAGGTAATACTGCCCAGGAGAAAATAGTCGTTTAAGAGGACAGCACTGATCTCCCTGCGCAGGGCATCATCATCCGCCACATCAGACCATTGCAGGTTGCGGCGAAAGAGGACATCCCGAAAACGAACCCAGTCAACGATGGTAAAGGCATTGGTGCGATCCAGCTCCCTGGTGATACGATCACGAAAACTATCCCTGGTAAACACCAACTTGGCCGTTGGATGGAAAATATCAAGCTCGGCAACAGCTATGGTTCCCAGCAGTTTAGCTGTCTGTTCCCCCTTTGTAACAGCGGATTCAGGCTCCTCAATGACCTGAATCCCCTCCTGCGGAGCCTTGCTTGAACAGGCCGGAATGAAAAAGAGCAGAAAAACGGCAAACAGCAGTGAACTTATCGCCCTGCTGGCGGATGTGCCACTGGTTCCCATGCTCCAGCGTGGGAACCTTAATATGCCGCTCCAACGGTAGCTATAGGACGCTGGAGCGTCCAGACACATTCCCACGCAGGAGCGTGGGAACGAGGGTACGGGGAAACGAGAGAACGCAGGTGAACAAACAGCAAGCAACAGTCGAGTTACGGGTAATTGTATTTTCATTGGCTGGAAGATGTTATGGTTTTTGTTTCACGGAAATTTCTGTAGCCATATCCAGTAAGGAATCACCAACCACTATCTTAACCGGCCCCACAGGAAGGGTAGCAAGCATCTGATTGGCAAGGGCATAAGATGCCTGCTGCATGTCGCTTTTTCCTTCCACCAGAGCAATATCCAGGAGGGCATTTATGGGGTCAATGGCGAACCGTCTTTTTGCAACTCGATTTTGCAACGATGACCAGAGTACCTCCCCCTTCCGATCCTGCAGTTTCATGGAACAGGTGTAAACAAAGGCGTTATACACTGCAGCATGCTGGGTTGCGGCCTGCTCGACCACACCGGAGAGAAAACCGTTGGCATGGGTGATTCCCGCCAGTTTTTCAAAGGTCAGCAGCCTGAGTTGACCTGCATGGGAAATTCCAGCGGCATGAAGGCTCTCATCCAGCAGTTTTTGATCAACCGTTGTATAGCCTTTGGCATGCAGCCGCTCAATTATCCGTTGGCGAAAATGGTAGGCAACGGTTGAATCCACAGAGAGATTTTCCATGGGAAGCACGGCAATGAGGAATTCAGAGCTGTTCTCAAGGGTCTGTAAAAATTGTTCATTACTGTTTTCTGCCAGGTCTTTTTCTGCACAGTAACCATTGGACAGAATGAGAGACAGACTGAAAGATAGACATGCGCAAATAATAAAAATCAGATTTTTCATACTGTTCCCTAAAAAGAACTGGAGATTAAATTTAAAACAATCAAGCAGTTTAAAAAAACGCCCATTATAAAGATTATACATAACTAAAAGCGTTTTATCCATCGTGCCGCCCGACTATAACCCTGAAATATCACTAACAGAAAACGGGATGATGGATAAAATGGTGTTGGACTGAGCCGGTTACATCCATAATGTTCGTAGAGGAGGATATTTTACGCTCTATGGGGGTTGTTTTTAACCTATTGAAACATTGTATTAACTTTTTTGCAAAAGATTTTTTTTCGCAGCTCAGAAGAAAGGTGGTTGGACGGATAAATTTCTTTGCCCGGCAATGTTTTTTAGGCTACCAACTTTAGCCGGGACATTTTTTAACCTCCTCTCGTTCCTACGCTCCAGGTAAGCGAGCCTGCGAGACTCCGTCTGTGGGAACGGAAACTGACGCTCCAGGTAAGCGAGCTCGAAGTCTGCGCTTATCTGCGAG
>DAOVTM010000068.1 GCA_030633145.1 Desulfobulbaceae bacterium | reverse complement strand
AGAGGACATGGGTGTTACCCATCCGGATCAGTACGGAACCGTCCGCATTGGGTTGGGCCTTATATTCTACTTCCACTTTCCGTAACTCATCATCTTTTCTGTTGTCTTGTCGCATGGTCAGTCCATTATATTATGTTGATTTTTTGCCATCTCCCTATACTACACCTCCAGGCATGTCCGGCACCGTATCTCCCCCAAGGACAAAGCCCCCGTCAAGGCGAATAGTAGTACCGGTCATGAATCCGCCATCCCTGAGCAGGAACAAAACCGTATCCGCAACCTCCTCCGGCGTACCGGTTCTTTTCAGCAGGGTATGCTCCAGCAACTCCTGCCTGTTTTTCGCTGAAAGCAATTCCCATCCCCTGGTTCCCGGACCATGCCGCTGCTCAATAAGACCAAGCATGATCTCATTAACCCGGATATTTGGCGCACCTCTCCTGGCCCAGGTCTCGGTGAGTGCAGACACACCACGATTGGCAGCACTGTACCCGTCGTTAAAAAGTAAACCCGCCGGGCCGGAACGTCCGGTGAGGGCGGCTATGGAGGAAATATTAACCACCGCAGCCTCATCAGGTTTGCGCAGCAGCGACAGACACTCTTCAAAAACCAGCCATTTGGCATGGAGGGTAGTGTCCATTTCCAGCTGCCACTGATCCCGGTTCACCGGTCGCTGGTAACTGCCATGCACCACCGGCATTCCGCCCCGTTCAATATTATTTATCAGGATATGCAGCTCACCAAAACGGTCCGCAATCTGTGCCGCCATTGACCGTACCTCATCAGGATCACGCAGATCAACCTTGATGGTACAATGATCGGCACTGGAAAACTCCTCTTCCATTTCCCGGCACGACTCAGGCCAGTCATGCCATGGCAAGGCCAGTGCAACGCCCTGCCCTGCCAGTTTTCGGGCAATCGCACGGCCTATGCCACGACTGGCACCAAGGACAAGTGCCTTTGTTCCATTCAGATTCACAGTAGCCTCTGGGTCAGTTTTTATTTTTTCCGCAGGTTTAATTGCACACAATGATAAAGAGTGGTAATATTATAATTTAATAGCATAGGAATTTTCATTTTTCACCCTCGTTCCCATGCTCCTGCGTGGGAACGGTATCTGGAACATCTAACAACATGACATACAATTTGGGATTTTACAATGAGCCAACAACACACTTTTTTTCTTTTTATACTCTGCGCCTTCCTGTTCTCTCTCATCCTCAGCGGCTGCACGAATCAACAACTCGTGCTGCATGGAGAACCGGAACATCCAACAAGCTGTTTTTCCCAGGGCTGGCCCCATGATTCCAGTGATCTCAAACCTGATCCAGACCTGATTTTCGGCACCCTGGATAACGGCTTCCGCTATGTCATCATGCCCAATCAGGAACCTCAGGACAGGTTGGCAATGTACCTGGACATACAGGCTGGTTCCCTCTTTGAGACCGATGCACAGCGAGGTGTGGCTCATTACCTTGAACACATGCTCTTCAACGGCACCACCCATTATCCCCCCGGCACCCTGGTTGAGTATTTTCAATCCATTGGCATGGGCTTTGGTGCTGATACCAATGCCCACACGTCCTATGATGAAACCGTCTATAAGCTGTTGCTGCCTGCCACGGATCAAAAAACCATTAATGACGGCATGGTGGTACTGGCTGATTACGCCAGGGGTGCCCTGCTCCTTGAAGAAGAGGTTGAGCGGGAACGGGGGGTTATTCTGGCAGAAAAACGCAGCCGTAACTCGGCTGGCAGACGGGTGTTCAAGGCCAGGCTGAAATTTTCCTTTGACGGCTCCCTCCTTGCCCAACGGGACACCATTGGCACTGATGAGGTGTTACACAGTGCGGATTCTTCCCTGCTCAAGCAGTTTTATGATGACTGGTACCGCCCTGATACCATGATCCTGGTGGTGGTGGGCGATGCTAAACCAGAAATAGTCGAAGAGAGTGTAAAAAAACATTTTGCTGCTCTGGCAGCGGCAGGAGAACGACCAGAATGTCCTGATTTCGGCCAGGTCGCAGAAACAGGAACCGATGCCCTCTACCTCCATGAACCTGATCTCGGTTATACCACGGTTGCTGTTGAATCGGTCTGGAATGTTGAACCCCAACCAGACAGTAAAAAATATGAACTCCACCTCTTAAAAGAGTATCTGGCCTCGAAAATGCTCAATCACCGGCTGCAGACACTCCTGGCTGTCCAGGGCAGCCCCATGACCATGGCGCAATTTTATTCCGGCAGACTGGTGCAGCGGCTCGGCTACTCCTCCATTGATGCCAGATGTACGGATAAAAACTGGCCGCAGACCTTGGAGCTGCTTGAATCCACCTTGCGGCAGACCCTCACCTTTGGCTTTTCTGCAATAGAACTTGAGCGGGTGAAAAAAGAGGCACTGACCATGCTCATGAAGCAGGTGCAGGTTGCAGATACCCGTTTAAGCCGCAAACTTGCAACACAGCTTATCAATGCGCTTAACAGCAACGAGGTCAAGATGTCTCCCCGGCAGGAACTGGATCTGTACGGCCCGGCTATTACGCAAATCACCCTGGCCGATGTCAACACCGCCTTTCAAAAAATGTGGCATGAGCGGCGATTGATTAAGGTCATGGGTACTGCCGAACTCGAAAATGATCCTGCTCCGAAACAAATCATCCTGACTGCGTATCAGGAGGCGCAAAAAAAGGATGTCCAGGCATGGAAACAGGAGGCAACCGGAGTGTTTCCCTACCTGCCCATCCCTGAGCTGAACGCTCCTGTTGCCGAACAAATCGAGCAGCATATCCCGTACGCTAAAATCGGAGTGGATCGTTATCAATTCAGCAATGGACTGATTCTCAACCTGAAAAAAACCGACTTCCAGGACAATGAACTCCAGGTAGCAGCGATTCTGGGACACGGCAAACTGTCTGCCCCTGCCCCAGGACTGGCCATGCTCGCCAATAACCTGCTCATGGAGAGCGGCCTGGGCGGCTTAACCAAGGAACAACTGGCAGCGGCCCTTGCCCCCTACAGCAGCAGGGTAAAGTTTATCGTAGGCCAGGATCATTTCAAGTTCACCGGCAAGGGTCTCAGCCGAGAAAGCGAACTGCTCTTTCAGCTGCTGGCAACACATATCCAGGATCCGGCCTTTCGCGCCGATGTCTTTGCCCGCAATACAGACAAACTGGATCAATTTTACAAGCAGTTGCAGAGTTCTGTACAGGGGGTGATGCGTCTCAGCGGCGAACGGTTCCTGGCAGGCGGTAATCTGCGCTACGGCATGGTACCACAGGCAGTGGTGAAGCGGATTACCCTTGATAATATCCGTGACTGGCTGGCCCCGATCCTCAAGGATGGCCCAATGGAGATCTCGGTGGTGGGTGATTTTGATCAAGAAGAAATCCTGCAATTAACAGCCCGCTATTTCGGTGGCCCACGCCGGGACAGCATCAATGAAGCAAAAAATAAGCGGATCTTTTTTCCTTCCGGTCAGGATCTCACCCTCAAGGTTCAATCTGACACGGATAAGGCATCCCTGATTGTGGCCTGGCCCACGGATGATTTCTGGAATATCTCCCAAACCCGCCGCCTCAACGTGCTGGCATCGGTACTCAATGATCGGATGCGAGTTCAGATCCGTGAAGCCATGGGGGCCAGCTATTCCATGTACGCCTATAATAGATCCAGCAGGGTTGATCCGGGCTACGGTGTGTTGCGCAGCGGACTGGTGGTGGATCCGGATCAGGCAGAAATGCTGGTGAAAAAGCTCAAAGAAATAGGGACGGAACTGGCCGCAACAGGGGTAAACGAAGAGGAACTTGAACGGGCAGTTGAGCCGACCCTGACCTCTATCCGGGACATGGTACGCAACAACAACTACTGGCTCAACTCAGTGCTGGTGCAGTCCAGCCGTCATCCTGAGCAGCTTGAGTGGCCCCTGACCCTTGAGGAAGATTTTGCCTCCATTACTGCTGAGGAGCTTTCTGCATTAGCGAAACAGTATCTTCAGCCGGACAAGTCTGCCGAGATCATTTTGATACCGGAGAAGCATAAATGACAAGATAAAGATACCCAGAGTTCACAGCACGGTCTTTCTGTCCTCTGTCCTCTGGTTTCTGGCTTCTGTCACCCTACCAGCCACACAGCCATGTTCTGAGCTTGCTGGGTCGTCCTGTCCGAGACCCCTCCCAAGAGACCTTTTTCCACCTCACGACCGCGGCGACCGATGACCACTGTGCCGCAGCCATGCTTTTTAGCCTGGCGCAGCAGGTCGTGACTTGCATCCAGATCCTTGCGTGGGGGAATGGTGGTAATCTTCTCTTCCGAGATTCCATTCTCTGTCAGTACCCTGGCATGAGTTTTATACATATCTCTGTCCTCATCCAGGTACTTATCGCACCATTCCTTCCCCCACTGGGCATGGAAATCCTCGGGAGAGGCGGGCGGCGTTGAGCCGAACACTGAACTTGAATGATAGAGACATATTTCAATCCCCGGAGTACCTGCTACCAGAAAAGCAAGATGATCCGCTGCCAGCAGTGACTGCGGCGCACAGTGGACTGAGAGGAGAAATCGGGTGGAGGTCACCTCCCCGTCAATAAGCCAGACCGGCAGCTCATGGCATTTACGGATCAGATCCGCAGACACACTGCCAAGAAACATCTCCCCCACCTTACCGACCCCGCGCCTGCCAATCAGTAAGCCGTCATACATCCCCTGGTTGGCAAAATGATGAATGGCAGTGGAGATAGATGCGGCTGAAGACTCTGCTGAATACTCCACCTGTTCTTCAGTGAAGTTGTTGCGCATAAAACGATTCCTGGCATCCTTGAGATACCGATTGGCCTTTGCCTTGCGCATCTCCACTGCCGGGGTGTCGCCACGCAGGGGGTCAACGTCAAGCATCCAGTTCTGGTCGCTGTTGCCACCGGAAACAATACTGAGGAGATGGAAGACGATCTCACGGTCATCCTTAAAAAGTTTAATCAGATAATCAAGGCTGTTACAGCTATAAACAGAACCGTCAACAGCTACCAGAATTTTCTTTTGTGCGCTTTTTTCCATGATTTACTCCGGGTTGATTGCTTCGACATCGCATGGTGCGCTGTGCGCACCATTTGGAGGATCAATTCAAATGCGATGCAACTATTTATAAAAACAAGTTTACCCGATCCCGATCAAAAAACAAAATAATAAATCACCCCGACGATTGCCAGCGAACCGGTGCGAAAACTCTGGCTGAAAAAAATCAACCGCATAGCCAGCCTGGGCTTAAAGATCCCGGCATAATATGGAAACTGATGCCGGGCTGCCCGAATGGGTGAAGAGAGGATATTTCCGGTAAGCAGGGCCAGCACCACCTCACGGTATTCCATGGAGCCATCCTGCAGCAATGCTCCGGCAGCGGCCAGTCCAGCAGTGAACTCAGCAGCTACCTGTAGAGCAATGATTGACATGGCCTTGGGTGACAGCCAGCTCAAAAAGGAGAGATGGGAGGCCATGAACCCTTCCATGGCATCAAAACCCCCGACCTGGGAAAAGAAGAAAAAGAGAATATAAATTGGAACTGTGAAACGAACAATTTTTTTAATACGTTTTTTAAACCGCTTCAAAGTACGTTGCCAGGCTGTGTGCAGACCGGTTGGCTCTGTCTCTTTTACCTGTTGGGCTTCCTCAATTCCTTTACCAGTGAGCATAAAGCGGCTGATAATGGTGATAATCAGGGTACGGAGGATGGCGGCTCCAAAGGTCAGCCCAATATAGATAATTGCTGCGCCCTTGATGAGCGGCGCAGTGATGAAAAAGGTGGTGGGCAGATGGAGAAAATAGGTGGGCAGGCTGTTAAAGAGATTGGCCAGAATCAGCTCTTTCTTTGAAATCTGTCCTTTCTCATACCCCTCGGCCAGCATGGTGTTGGCTGCCACACCGGAGAAAAATGCCATGGAAAAGGAGGCTCCGGTGATTGAAGAGAGATGTCCGAACCGGGTCAGAGGTCTGGCCACAATCGCAATTTTTTTTGTCCATTGCAGAGCCTCTATAAAACCGGCAACCAGCAGGCCGATGGAAATAAACAACAGCAGCCTGAGCAGGGGCCAGCCCAGCCCGAACCAGAGCAGAGAAGCGGTATGTATAAGATAATCATCCAGCATGAATCAGATCAGGAAAACCACTATTGACTATTCTTTCCACAACAAATACGATGAACTAAAGAGTAAATACTATAAGCATAACTGAAATACCAGACCTTATATTTGTTTCAGAAAAAAAATAGTCACCTCTTGCCGTATCTCTCGGTCGCCTTGACAAGGACTCCTCTCTGTTGCAAACCATGCAGGGACAAAGTGTCAACTGGCAAATGAAGGATGCCTGATTTTCACCTTAATCCAGGTGCATTTTTCGACATTTTTCATTTAACCACAAAAATAGTTGGCACTTTTGAACTAATATAAACGATATGTAAATATGCTGGCAAACCTCCACCTGTCTTCCATCACCGGCCTCGGCCTCCTTCTTTTGTGCGGATATTTCTGCGGACAGCTGGCTCGCTATTTGAAATTACCGGCTCTGATCGGTTATCTGGCCGCTGGGGTCTTACTGGGGCCGTCAATTCTGGATGTATTGAATGAAAACCAACTGCACCACCTCGAATTTATCACCTCTCTGTCTTTGGGCTGCATTGCCTTTATCATTGGCTCGGAACTGCATCTTGCCTCATTAAAAAAACTGGGAAGAGGGATTGTCGTTGTTATTCTGGCGGAATCACTGATGGCGTTTGTGATGGTTGCCGGTGGGGTTTTTCTCTTAACCAGAAATCTTTCCATGGCTCTTCTTTTTGGAGCTATGGCTCCGGCCAGCGCTCCGGCAGGAACGGTGGCCGTTATTCAGGAATACAAGGCCAAAGGGACATTAACCAAGGCGCTTTATACTGTAGTTGGTTTTGATGATGGTCTTGCCGTTATTATCTTTGGTTTTGCGCTGGCAGCTGCCAAAGTATTCCTTGCAGCTTCTTCAGATTTCTCCTCGTCTGCTATTCTTTTCGAACTTTGGCAATCGTTGTGCGAAATCGGCTTTAGTCTCGGATTAGGCACTTTGATTGGCGGAGCTTTTTCCCTTATTATTCGCCAAACGGCTCAGGCTGCCGACAAGCTGATTATTATTTTCTGGGCTATTTTGATTGCTGTGGGGCTGGCTGACCGCTGGCATCTCTCTCCTATCCTGATCTGCATGACAGTGGGTTTTCTCTTTGTTAATGTAAGTGAGACACACCTCACCAGAGACACCAGGGCACCGCTCCAGCAAATAATGGGGCTGATTTTTGTCCTCTTTTTTGGTTTGGCAGGCTTGCACCTGGATCTGGCTCTTCTGCCTGACCTGGGTATATTGGGTCTGGTTTATATTGCTGCCAGGGTGATCGGCAAATTTACCGGTGCCTGGCTTGGCGCCAGTTGTTGCAAAATGGAAGAAAAGATCCGCCGCTACCTCGGCTTTGGCAGGCCGGGGTTGCCATTGGCCTGGCTCTGCTGGTTCAGCAGGAACTCAGCCAGGTTCCAGGCGCTGAGATGTTAGGGGTACAGATCCTCTCCACCATCACCGCCACCTCAATTATTTTTGAGATTATCGGTCCGCTGGCCGCAAAATACGCCCTGCAAAAAGCCGGAGAAATACCGAAAGACTAATTCCGAAGGACTAACCATGACGGAAAATCAACAAAAAAATCTCTCCGCTACAGTTGCGGAACTTCTGGAAGCTATAGGGAAACGGCAGCTTGGCATCGTCTCCCCCAATGCAGAAGTAAATGAAATCATTGCCACCTTTGCCAGAGCTGAACACACCCGTCTAATCTATGTGGTGGATAACGAAGATCGACTTTCCGGTGTTATCTCCTTAGGCAACCTGAGCAAACATCTTCTTTTTCACCATTGCAGCAAGGAGATAGACAACCTGCATCTTATAAGCATGGCCACCTCGGAGACGGCGACAGATTTTATTGATCGGCCAATGATTATTGCGCAGCTTTCTGAAACCATTGAACCTGTGCTTGAGCGTATGCTTAGGGCCAATATTAAAGAAATACCCGTAGTAAATGACCAGGGACAGCTAGTTGGTGATTTGACCATAGTGGATATTTTACAACTCTGCGCCAGGGATATTCTCCAATGAAAGTAGCTGAGCAGGAAAATTTTCAGGGAAGGGTTGTTGCCGTGAACGGCTCCATTGTTGATGTCGTCTTTACACCGCCTTTGCCGCCCATGCAGGCTCTCCTTCTGATTGAGTCCAAAGACAGGGACACGATAAAGTTGGAGGTAGCCGGTCATATCTCCGAAACTATGGTTCGAGCCATAGCCCTCACCCCGGTTGCCGGTTTACAACGTGACCAGCCAGTATCCAGCAATGGAAAATCCCTTTCCGTACCGGTGGGTACTGCGTTACTTGGCCGGATGCTCAATGTATTTGGTGAGGTCATTGATAAGGGGAAACCGCTGGAAGGTGTAAAGCAACGCCCAATTTACGCCGTTCCGCCTCCCTTAAGTCAACGCACCGTAACCCCGTAAATTATTGAAACAGGCATCAAAATTATCGATCTGCTGGCGCCTCTGGAAAAGGGTGGCAAGGCCGGGTTGTTCGGCGGTGCAGGAGTGGGCAAGACCGTTATCATCACCGAACTGATCAATAACATTGCCGGTCGGCATAAAGGGGTTAGTCTCTTCTGCGGTATTGGTGAACGATCCCGGGAAGCGGAAGAGCTGTACCGGGAGATGGATGGAGCCGGGGTTTTAGACAAAACGGTCATGGTTTTTGCCCAGATGAATGAACCATCCGGGGCCCGCTTTAAGATCGGTCATGCGGCGCTCACCCTGGCCGAGTATTTTCGGGATGAACAAAAAAAGGATGGTTTGCTCCTGATTGACAATATTTTTCGTTTTATACAGGCAGGCAGCGAAGTTTCCGGCCTGATGGGATATATTCCGTCCCATGTAGGCTATCAACCCACCCTGGCCACCGAACTTGCTGAACTTGAAGAGCGGATATGTTCAACCAAAAAGGGAGCCATTACCTCGGTGCAGGCCGTTTATGTACCGGCAGATGACTTCACTGATCCTGCGGCCTCCCACACCTTTTCCCATCTTTCCGCCTCGGTGGTATTGTCCCGTAAGCGCACAAGCCAGGGTCTGTACCCGGCCATGAATCCTCTGGTTTCTTCATCAAACATGTTGACCCCGGATATTGTTTCAGATCGCCATTATCAGATCAATCATCAGGTACGCAAGGTCTTTGCCGAATATGAGGAACTGAAAGATATCATTGCCATGTTGGGGCTGGAGGAGTTGTCTGAAGCAGATCGACAAACCGTGGCCATTGCCCGCCGTCTGGAACGATTTCTTACCCAGCCATTTTTTACCACCTCCCGCTTTACCGGCAAAGAGGGGCGTTTAGTTCCCCTGCACGAGACCCTGAATGACTGCGAACGAATTTTAGACGGTGAGTTTCTGAATGTACCGGAAAAAAATCTTTTGAGGTGGAAAAATGATGTGGGTAAATGGGGTCAGGCTGCCCCGGACATAGGTCGTGAGAGGACTGGCTGACAAGTAATAGCTGAAACTCTAAAATAATTAAGCACTTTTCTAATAGTCAAGCCAAACCCCATTTTTTTCTGGTGGTCTGCCCCTTCCGTCTAATGCAAAATTTGGCTAAGAGAAAGCAAAGGTACCCATTGACTGTATGATACCACATGTTATAGTAAATTATGTATCTTTTAATGACCAAAAAATTCAGCAAATGGGCGAAAAAGAAAAAGATCAACGCTCAAATTCTGGCAAAATCTTTACACGAGGTTACTATTGGCAGATTCGAGGCAAGTCTTGGTACTCATATTTATAAAAAACGCATAGCCAGATCCGGTGTCGGAAAAAGCGGTGGTCATCGCACCATAATCTGCCTTAAACAAAATGATCGTGCCGTATATATGCATGGGTTCAGTAAAAGTGCAAAGGAAAATGTCTCTGATAAAGAGCTGCTGGCGTTAAAAGAGTACGCTGGAATCTTGTTGAACATGAGTGATGACGAACTACAAACAGCTATTACAACTGGTGCCTTAGTGGAGGTAAATAATGGGTAATTCAATTCTTGATTCTGTAAAGGAAGGTGTCACAGATCTACATAACGCAGGATTAGTCGACGATATAACCATGAAAAACATTGAGAGCCTCTGTCTTCCCGAAGTGAAAGAGTACGATGCCAGCCATATTGCAAACCTTCGCAAACGATTAAAACTTAGCCAGGCTGCCTTTGCGCGTTTTTTGAATATAAGCCCCTCCACAATCAAACAATGGGAAACCGGAGCCAAAAATCCCAGTGGTGCCTGCCGAAAACTACTGAATCTCGCCGACCGGAAAGGTCTTTCCGGATTAATGTGACACTCCGCAAACCTTGCTAACTAAAGTCCAAACGAGACTGGGGTAAATTTTCACCATTGATAATTTTTTCTATGTCCAGCCTGCAATATAAGGGAGATGGAAAGAAATAATTAGCCAAAAAATCAGGCTGCAAAAAGACTATCGTTCCCACATTAGAGCTGAAGTGACAGGTGAAGTTGAAAAGCTCCTTCAAACGCTGACAATACCAATGAAACGCGCATCTGTACAGAAAAAACTCGGGCTGAAGAGCCAGCAAATTTCAGGGAGCGTTACCTGCAACCTGCTCTTGCAGCAGGATTGATTGAAATGACCATCCCGGATAAACTGTATGTGTGCAATAAAAATCCGAACAAAATATCAAATTCGAGGTAACACTTTTCCCCTCAGTTAATTAATCGACTAAAGTTTCAATCCCTTCCTTGGTTCCACCTCCAATTCTCTCCAATTCCCGGTTTCATCCTGAATTTTTCTCTTGAGCAATCCGCAACTCTGCTACGAAGGCAATAGCGTTTACTGAGCATAGAGTCTGAATATATTTTCATTCATAGTGTGATCCATCTCCAAGCGATACTGATTTAGCTGCTTATTGAGTAATCATCGGGCAAATGAGCAAAATATTTACCAGCTAAGTGATTTTCAATTATGTAGCCGATTTCACCATCCTTTTTAAGCTGAGAAATCATCCATTGTGGTAATCTTAGTGTCACAAGTTTGCGCCTCAAATGATCTGGTTTCTTTTTGCGACCAGCTCCAATTCGCTTGCCTCCTCGCATTATCTTCCTCCAAACACCTGTTATGTTTGATTTGCGTATAACACTAATCAAAAAACACCATGAAGTTTTACTTGTTTTTTTGATTTCCGTAACACGTTATTCAAAAAGCATGACGTATGTGAGGGGAAATACATTAAAATCACATAACCAAAGTAGCACTTTTCCCCTCAGTTAACTCCTCAATGAGTACTTCAATCCATGCCCACAGTGCCTCCCTGGCCTCCAACTCTAACTCTTTCCAGTTCCCGATTGTATCCTGAATTTTCTTCTTGAACGGTTCCAGGTAACGTAAAGATTGCAGGTGCGCCTCAAGCCATCCAGACAAGATGGTTCGTGCAGAATTCTGAATACTCGGTGGACTGCTCACGGCGGCCTCAGCCATGTCAACTATCTGTTCGATACCAGCCTTTTCCGGCTCCTGTTTTGCATCCAGTTTCAATCGTTGTGTTTCCAGCATAATATCAAACTGATACCTGCTTCGACAATACTCACGATACTCTTCATCATCCATTTCCTTCTGAATACTTTTAAGAATACCCATGAAATAAGCCAGGTTATTTTTTTTCTCATGACGACTAACAGCTTTCAGAAACGCCCTCTCTGCCTTGCGAATAGCCTCTATAGTATAATGCTTGATACGGCTTTGTGCATTGCGACATGAAGGCGTATCCACATCAAGCTTGTTTATCTATGGTTACCTTCAGTTGACTCCCATCAAGACTAACAAGGCCATTGGGAATACATTGACAGAGACTCCCATAATAGTTTGGTTGTCGTTCCCTGGTACTGACAGCAAACAAGTCATTGGCTATAAGGATTTCCTTTACCGTCTGCTTTGATAATGTATCATCGATATTTTCATGAACTTTATCAGTAAAAAGAGCGATGAAAATCTTTTTACCCTCATCATTGAATTTCTCTGCTAATTTGATAACCTGACGAACAAGTTCCGGGGTAACTGGTGTTGATTTCCCCCTGT
>DAOVTM010000333.1 GCA_030633145.1 Desulfobulbaceae bacterium | reverse complement strand
CCACAGCTGCGACACTCTCTGCCGCAGAGCGGACATCCACCACCAGCAACACCGGCACATCCAGGAGGCGGGCCAGGGCAGCGGCAGAACCATTGCCTCCGTCAAACAAGCCCATAACTCCCTCGATTATGGAGATACCGTCGTTTACAGAGCAGTGCGCATAGAGGTTGCTGACATATTCGGCACCGCACATCCGCTGATCCAGGTTCCTTGACAGGTGTCCAGTTACCTGTTGATGCAGAGTCGGGTCAATAAAATCAGGCCCGCATTTAAAAGGGCGCACATCCAACCCCCGACGGCAGAGCGCAGCCATCAGAGCCAGGGTTACGGTGGTCTTGCCGCAACCGGAGTGGGTGCCAGCGATGATTAATCCATTAGTGACGGAGGGCTTCATGAAAATATCAACACGATCAAATTATTGTTTTTTCAACATTCAACACTCAATACTCAATACTCATTACTCAAAACTCCTGATACTATACGTTAATTGCTCAAGACCTGCATTATATTTATAATCATCTTATATCATTACCCTTTCGTTTCAAGACTGGACAACTTCGATCAATTGTTATATCATAATCTGCTGAAACACAGCCGTAAAATTCACTCTGACAACGCAATCCCATGAAAAAATATAGTATTGGCATAGACACCGGCGGCACCTACACAGACGCTGTTCTCTTGGACAACGCAACCCATCAGGTAATTAACTGGGCCAAAAAACCCACCAGTCACCATGACCTCGGCATCGGGGTGGGACAGGTGCTGGAACAGCTGCTCACAGGCGGGGTACAACCGGAAGAGATCAGCCGCATTGCCGTTTCCACCACCCTGGCTACCAATGCCATTGTGGAAGGCAGAGGTGCGAGAGTGGCTCTGGTGGTGTTTGGCTATGTTCGTCATTTCAAGCTGCCGATTGTTGCCAACATCTTCATCAAGGGTGGTCATAAAATCACCGGGGAGGAAGACGAACCCCTGGATCTGGAAGGGCTGGTGGATACCATTCAGGGATTAAAGGGCAAGGTCGATAGCTACGCAGTCTGCGGGGCTATGTCCATCAAGAACCCGGCCCATGAGCTGGTGGCAAAGGAGGCCATTTCCGTCCTTGATCCCAGGCCGGTGTTCTGCTCCCATCAGGTCAGTGACCATCCCGGCATGGAGGCCAGGGCGGCCACGGCCTGTCTGCACGCTAAACTTATGCCTCTGATGGTCGGCTTTCTCTCCTCCATTCAGCTCTCCATGGTCAAAACCGGGCTGAGTTGTCCGGTAACCATTATCTGCGGCAACGGCAAGGGGGCAAGCCTGGATAAAGCAGTGGATCGGGCCGCAATTACCATGGCCAGCGGCCCGGCAGCAACTGCTCGTTTCGGCTGCACTGCCGGTGAGTCCACCGCATTGATTGTTGACGTGGGCGGTACCACCACGGATGTTTGCATGATCCGGGACTCTGCGCCGGTACTCAGTAAAGAAGGCTGCCGTATCGGTCGATGGCAGACCCATGTGGAGGCCATTGATATGTTTACTGCCGCAGGCGGCGGTGATTCCCATATTCGCTGTTCAGACAGTGTAAGCCAACAGGGGAAGGTCGCCCTGACCCCAACACGGGTGCAGCCGCTCTCCATGACCGATGACCTGCCAGACCCGGCTCTGTGGCTTGACAACGACCGGGGAGACTCCATGGTTCTCCCTGTTGCCGGGCTTGACAAAGCGGTAGTGGCAGGGGATGAGATACTGCGCTTGCTGGCACAGGCCGGGCCAACTGGCACCATGGCTCTGGCGGAACAGACCAGCCTGTCCGGTGTCCTCCTGGAAAAACGGCTGGAACGGCTGGCCTATCAACAGCAGGTGCGAATCGCCGGGTTCACCCCCACCGATGCCCTGCATGTCCTGGGCAGCCTGGATATTGGCGACTCAAGACGGGCAAAGGCGGGCGCAGAAATCCTCGCTACGGCCATGCAGATGGACAGGGAGTCATTTTGCCGACAGGTGGTTGCGGCCACGGAAAAGACCATTGAAACCATTATCCTTGACTATCTCGGTCGCAAGATCTGGCAGGGAAAACAGGCAGCCCCTTTTCTCAACCGACGGGACAATGAGCTTTTTTCCCTTGATTTTTCGGTAAAAATTCCCATAATTGGCATTGGGGCCGCTGCGCAGTTTTTTCTGCCCGGTGTTGCCCGCAGACTCAAGACCACGGTGCATTTTCCTGATCATTATGAGGTTGGTAATGCTATTGGGGCGGCGTTGATCGGGTAAATTGAGAGTTAGCCTTTTAAAAAATAACGCCGAAAGATAAACAATGGATAAATGTTACGAATATTTTGTTTGTCCGAAAACTGAGTGCAAAATGCGAAAAAACATGAATTTTAAAAAATGTTGGGAAGTTGAAGGAACTCTATGCAACAATCAACATATGCACGATTGCTCATCAATCACCGGAAAATCGAAATGTGATTATTGTATTTACTATTCATTTGCAATTCGATGACCAATAAAAGAAAATAATTGGTGGTTTTTATGCAAATAGTTGTTGCCAAATATAAAAGTATGACATATAGTAGTACTAGGAGGTAGCGATATGGCAACAGCAAAAATAGCAATTACACTTGAAGAGAATATTTTGCAACGGTTAGATTTATTAGTAAAATCTCATATTTTTCCAAATCGTAGCAAAGCTATTCAAGCGGCTGTAAAAGACAAATTAGGAGAAATAGAACAAAATAGACTTGAAACTGAATGCATGAAACTAAATAAAGAATTTGAACAATCCCTCGCAGATGAAGGATTATCAACGGAGATTGGGGAATGGCCAAATTATTAAGAGGGGATATTTGTTGGGCAAACTTAAATCCCACAGTTGGTCACGAGCAAGCAGGTCAAAGGCCAGTATTAATTTTAAGTCAAAATGTGTTCAATAAAAATTCAGGTACAGTTATCGCGTTAGCAATAACAAGCCAGCCTCAAAAAGCTAACTTTCCGCTGACTCTTGAGTTAAAGGAGACAAAATTGCCTAAAAAGTCATGGGTTAAAATAAGCCAAATAAGAACACTGTCCATCAAACGAATAGGGAAAAAGATTGGAAGTGCAACAAAGGACGAAGTGAACCTATCCATTGAAGGGCTAAATGAAATACTGAAAGGATAAAAATCACCTAATTTGAATCAAATATGAGCAAGACCGACCGTCTAACAAACTATCTGAGGTGGTCCGTCAAGTACTTTTTGACATTTACCTTATTGTTTCCAGGTAAGTTGTCAACATGTTACCAACATGTATTAACTAGTTCCTAACAAGTTATTAACATAATTACCAACAGCTACTTTGTGGTGTACAACATGATATCTGAACCTGTATTTTTTGTTTAAACCATATACGCAAATAAATCTGATCCATGACGTTTTAAGGCTTGCATATATTTCATTTCATCGTAAACTTCATGGTTTTTCCAGCAACGGAATATTATCCTGATCCATTTGTAAGCTAATGATCGCACTGCTGAGTTATGTGATTTTCCCTGCTGACGTTTTTTATTATAATATGCTGAAGCCCACATTGAATGCTTTCTTGACTCACCGGCAAATTCATGAAAAGTTTGCCGTGTGAACTTTGGGCATGCCCAACGCCAGCGAACAATGCGTTGGTTACCACTTTGCACGGTCACCGGAGCTATCCCGCTATAATTTTGAAGATCAAAAGATTCAAGATAACGGTCTCTGTCTGCACCGTAAGCAGATAATAACCTGGGTGCCAATACTTCACCTGCTCCTGGTAAGCTGATAAAAATGTCAGCATCAGGATGATTCTGAAACAAGGTATTTATGGCATCATCATAGTGTTCAATATGCTTGATCAGCTCACGAATCTGGCTAAGCAACATTTTGACCTCCATGACCGATGTTTCGATAATAACGCCATCATTGGTCAGTGGTTTTGCATTATCGATCAGCTTAAGGCGTGCTTCAATTGCCTTATTATTGCGGCAACCATTTTTGGTATAGAACTTGCGAACAGTGCTTTGTCTGGCCTGTTTAAGCGAGTCAAAGGTTGTCCATCGTAACAAAAAGGTACAAGCGGTGACTGTGTACAAGGTGTCACCAGCAACATCCAGAGCCAGTGGGTAATACTGTTTTAGAATAGCCCGGAGTTGATTGGAAAGCCTGGTTCGCTCATCCACTGCATTACGTCTTTTTTCTGTAAGAATTTGCAGTGTCCTGGTTTGAGGATCCTCTGGTCTCCATGGACAGAGTTTATCAGAGTGTCGCATCAGAATATCAAGGATAAAGCCGCTATCATTGCCGTCATCCTTAGCTCCTGAACTCTTGAAAGCCTTACGATATGTAGCGGCAAGCTTTGGAGAAACAACATAAATAACGAGGAAATCATATTCCATCAGGAAGTTAATGACAGCCCCCTTACTTTGCTCAAGAGATATGGCAATTTTCTGCTCAGGATATTGTTTCTGTAAATCTTCGGCCCAGGTGGCAAGAGCATTTGCATCTTGTTTTAATTTATGCTCTGTAATTTCCTTGGTGGTAATATCAAATATTCGATAAACATGTTCCTGATCGCCCCAATCGAGACCGATCAAAGCGGCATAATCATCGCATAAAATTTGTTGTTTTGTTTCCATTTGTTCTCCCTTTTTGCTAAGGTTTATAAAGATGTCAAACGCCCACTCTTAATCATGCGAAAGATTTATAGTAAACCTTCAAAAAGGTACAATCTGAGTATTCGTTGTAGATTAAGAAGCCGCCTTCGGTCGAAAAGTTTGTTATAGTCATCGTGTGACAATCGCTCGACATTCGT
>DAOVTM010000083.1 GCA_030633145.1 Desulfobulbaceae bacterium | reverse complement strand
CAAAGGCCAGGCTCGCGGGGTGAATGTCGACTATTTTCAGGCGTTTGAAAAGTTCATTAACAAGAAACAGAAGACCGGCACAGTCAAGATAAAAATTCTCTTTCTGCCGGTGCAGCGAGACCAGTTATTCACTGCGCTGGCAGAGGGACGTGGTGATATTGCTGCGGCAAACCTGACCATAACAGCAAAGCGCAAAGAACTTGTTGATTTCAGCACACCACTGTTGACCGGAGTAAAGGAAATCGTTGTTGCCAGTCAGGATCAGCCTGAGATAAAATCCATAGAGGATCTTGCCGGGAAAGATCTGCATTTACGCCCATCCAGCAGTTACTATCAGCATGTTGTTGAGCTGAACCAGACCTTTAAGAAACAGGGTATCGCCCCAGTCCGCATCAGTGAAGTCAGCGAGTTTCTGGAAGATTCCGATCTCCTTGAAATGGTTAATGCAGGGCTTATCCCGATGGTCATTGTCGATGATCACAAGGCTCGATTTTGGAGTCAAATTTTTGAAAAAATAACCCTTTACCCGGATATTGCGGTCAACACCGATGGAAAAATTGGCTGGGCTTTTCGTAAAAACAGCCCAAAACTCGCCGCAGTGGTCAATGAATTTCACAAGACTGCAAAAAAAGGCACCCTGCTTGGCAACATGGTGTTTAAGCGCTATTTGAAAAATAACAAGTGGGCGCGCAACTCCCTGAGCCCGGAAGAATTAAAAAAATATCAGGCTACTGTTGAAATTTTCAAGACGTATGCAAAACGCTACGACTTTGACTATCTTATGACCGCAGCACTTGCCTACCAGGAATCGCTGCTTGATCACAGCAAACGCAGTCATGCCGGGGCACAGGGAATCATGCAGCTGTTGCAGAGTACAGCGGCTGATAAAAATGTCGGGATTGCTGATATTAACAAGCTGGAGGATAACATCCATGCGGGTCATAAATATCTTCGGTTTCTTCAGGATCGCTATTTCAACGATCCGCAGATTGATACGCTCAACAAATACCTGTTCACCTTTGCGGCCTATAATGCCGGTCCGGCAAAGGTAAAGAAGCTGCGCAAGGAGGCAAAAGAGAAAGGGCTTGATCCGAATGTCTGGTTTCAGAATGTGGAGATAATCGCAGCAAAACGTATTGGCCGGGAAACGGTGCAGTATGTCTCTAATATTTATAAATATTACATCTCCTACAAACTCTCTCAAACCATGGCTGACAAGAGAAAATGAGCGTTTTGGAACGAGGTAAATGTCATGCTGTTTTCCGTAGCCCATCTTATGCGAGTGGCAACACAACTTGCTGAACTATAATAAACAACAGGAGCAATACTTGACGGATATACAACATTTTAAGATGACAACGTACCGACTTTGCAAAATTTCGGTATTGCTGGTTTTACTACTGCTTTTTTCCGGCTGCGCAAAGGTATCCTTTGACCAGCCTAAACCTTACAGTGCTGCCTTTACCGACACAACTGACACGGCACTGGGCAAGGAAGTTACGGACTGGGTCGCATCAAGTCAAGGTCTATCCGGCTTCTATCCCCTTGACCAGGGAATGGATGCGCTGGGTGTTCGGCTCCGGCTGGCAGAACGGGCTGAAAAGAGTATCGATCTGCAATACTTTCTGATGAAAGACGATACAGCCGGTGCTGTGATGACCAAGGCATTACTCATGGCAGCTGATCGAGGTGTTCGGATTCGCTTTCTCATAGATGATGTTTTTACCACTTTTCCTGATCGTTATTTTCTCTTGCTGAATCAACACCCCAATATCAATATCCGCATCTTTAATCCGCTGTCCCGAAGCGGCTTCTCAACCCTTAATTTTGTCGGTCAATTCAGTCAGGCAAATCGGCGCATGCACAACAAGTCATTTACAGTGGACAATGTGATCAGCGTCGTCGGTGGCCGCAATATTGCCGATGAATACTTTGAACTCAAGACAGACTCTGTGTTTGTTGACTTTGATGTTTTGGCAATGGGTCCAATCACGGCTGACATATCCAGCTCATTCGATGAATACTGGAACCATTCACGAGCCGTACCCATATCACAGTTCATCAAACCCCGGCAGGAAGAAGACCTGGAAACCATTCGCACTGAAATCAATGACGAGCTCTCCGCCATTTATGATACGGTCTATGAGCGAGCGCTTAACAGCCGGTTGTTGCAGGATCTCATTACCAATCAACAGCCGCTGTTTGTGGCACCGGCAAGAGTACTTGTTGACAGCCCGGACAAGCTGACCAACAAGATCGACATAACCCAAAACCAACTTGCCAATGACCTGCATGAAGTCCTGCTCAGTGCTGAGACGGAAGCAATATTTATTTCGCCTTACTATGTGCCCGGCGACAGCGGTGTGCAGCTAATTCGTGACCTGGTCGCCAAGGGGGTGAGGGTCATTATCATCACCAATTCACTGGCTTCCACCAATCATGTAGCAGTGCATTCCGCCTATGCACGCTACCGCAAGGCAGTCATTAGAGCCGGTGCTGAACTGTATGAAGCCCGCACCAATGCGGCGCAGGAAATAACAGGGAATACAGATAGTCCGGATGCGCTGACCCTGCATACCAAGGCGTTTTTCTTTGATCGAAGAAAAATATTTGTCGGCTCGCTGAATCTTGATCCCCGCTCCATTGATATCAATGCCGAAATGGGTCTGTTAATTGATTCCGAGGCCATGGTCGGCAGCTTGACTCAAGACATGGATGACGATCTGGCAACTCTCACCTACCGGGTACGGGAAAACGGCAAGGGCAACCTTGAGTGGCACTGCCGAATCAACAACCGGGACGTGATTGAAACCACCGAACCCCTGACCACTTGGGGGCGTCGATTCAAGGCTTGGTTTATGAATATTGCGCCTGAAAGTCAGCTTTAAACTACAGGGAACACCTGCATCCCTATCTGTAATCGTATGAAAAAAATTATTCTTGAACGAGTTCTTCCCGTTGCCCTGCTGTTGCCACTGGTTCCCACGCTCCAGCGTGGGAACGTAACCCGGACGCTCCTGCGTCCTGATGAGACCGCTGGAGCGGTCATTCAAGGTTCCCACGCTGGAGCATGGGAACCAGAGAAACGCTGGAGCATGGGAACCAGAGAAAGGTTATCTATTTGAAGTTACGTCTTGTCTCGCCTTAAGTTGGTAGCCAAAAAGGGGAAAGGAAAGTGAAGACGAAATCATACCTTGGGTTGGGAGTTATTGCACTTGTAAGTCTGTTTTCTATCGGAACGGCGACAGCCCAATCTTTGAAACGTAAGTGCTCAGGATGGGAGTTGGCTATGCCTTTGTTCGTGATTCTTCCAAGGAATTTGGAATAGATCTTGGGGTAAATTACACCACTATTAAAGAAGCTTTCCGTGTCAAGTGTAGCCGGTCTGACATCCAACGAATTTACTATAGTTCCCAGTCTCCTGCTTGGAAACCAGAAGGAACCAGGAAGAATTGTTACCATAAAATTTAAAGAGGATACAAAAATCCCTAAAAATGATATTGCAGATACAGCGAGTTGTAGTTGCTGCCCCCTTTGATATCACCGAACATGGAAGAACTGGCAAAGATGCCGGAACGATGGTGAAGAGAATAGCCAAGCCAGAGATTATCAAAGAGGTTGGTTTTTAAAAAATTGCCCAGTTCAACATCCAGGGAAAAATCGAGATAGAGGAGCCATCTACTGGCTTCCAGCCCCTTTTCATCCATCTCTGTTTGCTCGATATAGCTGATATGATCGGCATAAGATAAACCTTCAGCAATGCCGAAACGCCAGTTGAACGGCCAGGTAAAGGTATAATAACTCTTCAGAGCCAGCACAAATTCCCGGCTGGATTTTTGAACACCGGATGACCAGTGGTACACAGCACCTGGCATAATGTAGGACTGAATATTCAGCCCGAGAAGTTCATCGGCAATGGGATAGCCGTAAAAAATAGAGGTTAACTGGTTGTTTTGCTGGTCCCGTTCCCGTTCCAGATAAACGATTTCTCCAGTATTGGAAGCCGTGGCCCAACCATGAGCCAGACGCAGATACGGTCTGGCCTTTATGGCTGATACAGGAGTAGGTTTTCGGTTTTCATAGCTGATGCCCAGGAAAACATTGCCCTGAAAATCATCCTTGACAACAGAGGAACTTTGAGCGGCTCTGCCCAGTCGGTTCACCTCTGCGCTGCCCAGTAAAAAAAATTCCGCAAAAAGAGGATACCTGGCCTCAACCCCGGCAATTATATCCATGCCGCCACCAAGATCATCTACAGTCAGGCCATAGTAATAGGTATTGAACCGTGCTTCCTTGAAACGTACACCGGCATAAGGTTCCCAGGACACTGATCCGCTTCGCAGTTCTGCCCCTGCCCGCCAGTTTGACGACAACCGTTGTCTGCCATCGGCCAAAAAATCCATCTCAAAATACAACTGTGACGGCTGAAAACGTGCTGCAAGTCCCCAGTCAATAACATCAGAATCGATCAGATCGTCATACACATCATCCGGGACATCGAAAAATCGCCAGCGGGCCAGAAGCCGCAATTGCCAGTCCTCAGCGGTAACCAGCTTGACACCGGCTTCAAGACCGTCAATATAAAAATAGTCATCCTCATAATAGAACAGGGGGATAATGTCATACACTGTGGAATCATCTTCCGAATCATCTTTCGCATCATCTTTCGCATTCCCAGCTATAAAGGGACTTGAAGCCAGCCGTATGCCAATCCCAACACCCCTGTTCCGGATATTATTTTCTGAATCATCATCTTGGGATGCCTGAGACGAACAGACAAAGCCAAACAAAAAGAGACCCAAAAAAAGGGGGATATAGCAAAAAATTGTTGCTTTAATTATGTTCATTCGTTGTCAGACCGTAAAACCCATGCTGGATCAGTGTATAAAAAAAGTTCAGGTCTTATTGAAATTACTGAAAACAGACTTGAGGTTCCAGTCGGCTGGAAAGAACCGGCCCAATACCGTTAATCAGCTGCAGCGCATCCAGCCCGGTTATGGAACCCTGTTCACGGATGAAAGCGGTAACTTTTTCTGCCAGCCCTGGGCCGATACCCGATAACATGCTCAGAGTGGCCTGATCAGCCCGATTTATAGGCATGGGCTGATCAAAAAAAACAGCCAGTTGCGGCACGGTATCTTCACAGGTGGAGACCTGTGCAACGGGTTCATACCCATTGTTGACAGGTTGACCTTCCGATTGCGTAATACACACCAGTGCTGAAGGATCAGCAGGCTGATAATAATAGATACAGGGAGGCTGATGTTGCACAGAAGTGTCAAACCGAGCCAGTAGAATAAACAGCCCGATTGCCAGCAGGATGAACAGTCTCCTGCCTGCCCTTTCAGTTTGCACCTTAACTATTCACCTTATCCAACTTATTCTCTTTGTTTTTCTTATCTTCCTCACCAGGGTTCATAGCTGGCAAATAAATAGTTACAGTGGTACCCTCCCCTTCCCGAGAATCGACACTCAACTGCCCGTCATGCTTCTTAATAATAGATGCAGTTAATGCCAGGGACAGCCCCATCCCTTTCTGACTGCCCCGCTCCCTGGTAGAAAAATAAGGGTCAAAGATTCGGTCAATATCCTGTTGGGAAATACCTGTTCCTGTATCAATAATCTGTATCTCAATACAGTTTTGATCACCAATGGGCCGAATGCTCTTATCTTTTTCAGCCTCTCTGTTACGGGCAATAAGGGTCAAAGTGCCGTGATCCGGCATGGCATCCAGACTGTTTTGTATGATGTTATTTATGGCATATTCAAGCTGCTTCAGATTGCCATCTATCTGCCATAAATCTTGTCCCAGTTCAGCCTTACAAACAATCTCTCTGGAATCATCACTGGACTCTTCCACCTTGCCGAGCTGTTCCCGCAGTACTGGCAACAGGGCAGTAGGCTGCATGACCTCATATCCCCCCTGGGACAGAATCAGCATCTCGTTTCCCAGTTTCGCAGCTTGCTGGGAAGCCTGTTCAACTTGTTGCAAAATGGAATAACTACTCTCACTTGTCGGCATGAGTTCAAGTACAAAGGAGACCCCGCCGATAATAACCTGTAAGAGGTTGTTAAAGTCATGAGCCAGGCCGCCAGCCAGGATGGAAAAGGCCTCGAATTTTTTGCTTTTCAATACCTCCTGTTCCATTTCCTGTCGTCTGGTAACATCCCGGGAGATAAGGACATATCCCTTGACAATGTTGTTATTGTCTAGAATTGCGTTGATAGTTGATTCTATGTATTGCGGCTTGCCTTTTTTCTTTTGTTCATGACTGAAACTGAAGTATCCTTTAGTTTGTATCTGCAGCATACCCGTTTCATAACGATCAAGGTCAACATGCTCACCAACGTGAATCTCCAGCAGGGAACGTCCCAGTATTTCTTCTGCTTTATAACCGAATATTTTCTCGGCAACGTGGTTGAAATACTGTATCTGTGAATCCATATCCACCACCGCAATTCCCAGTACAGTGGAAGAGCGAAGTACATTTTCTATCAGCAGGGACTGCTCCACCACCTTGGCAGTTCGTTCTTCCACAAGCTGTTCCAGGTTATCTCTATGCTCCCTGAGTTTCCTGTCCCTTTCCTGGACAGCATCTGCCATCTGGTTAAAATGGGAGGCCAGCAGGCCGAGTTCATCCTTGGAACCAATAATACAACGGTTGGAAAGTTCTCCGGCAGCTAACTGTTTGCTGGTCTGAATAAGCTGATGCACAGGGCGTATCATGGCATTGGTGAAAAAGAAAATGAGTGCCATGGACACAGATAAAATAGCAATAAAAATCAAGAGGAACTGATTTATCAGCCGTTTTTTGATAAGGGTCAACTCTGCTGTAGTACGGGCAAGAAACATGGATCCTGCCATATTTTGCTGCATCCCCGGAAGACGGATAGCACTGATATAGTATTCTTTGCCCAGGAAAAAATCCTTTGCAATGACCGTCGGATCGGCAAGAAGCAGTTCATACTCAAGAAAGGGTATTGGCAGGCTGGTGATGCGCTCCTTATTTATGCTGAGGGTGGTGGCAATGATGGAACGTTCCCGAACCAGGGAAACATCGATATGACTGTTCTCCTGGATATGGTCAACAAAGTTGTTATTAAGGGCAAAACCGGCCAGCAGATAAACTGGACTGCCAATGGTGGGAGCAACAACCTCAGCGGTTCCGTATTGTAACAGGTTGCCGAGATCCTGGACAATTGCGGCAGCGGCATCTGTGCCGGTAATGGCATTGTGGACAAAATCAAAGGAGCGCAGGGAGGTTCCCGGCTTGTATTCGGGATGACTGCAGGCAATTATGATTCCTTGTCGGTCAATGAGAGTCAGTATATCAGCGGAATTAACAGCAACCAGTTGCCGCAACCTGTCGGTTACCGCAACCATGTCGTTTTCCGCAAGAATGTTGTTTTCCTCAAGAATTTCTATCAAGCGGGAGTCAGCTGCCCCGCTCTTTGCTGTGATAAGGGCGGTCTGTTCGACAAAGTTGAGAAAATTGCTTGCCACCACCTGTGATCCTTGAAACTCCCGCTGCAAAAGGTGATGGAACTGGGTTCCAGCTGCCCGCAGGCTGAAATAGCTGAAGGTCGCCATGAGCAGAGAAACAAACAGGATGAATGCAGCTGTGAATTTGAAACGGAACTGTTTGTAAACCGGGATATTGTACATGGTTATTGATTGTCGTTGTCCGCTCTGGAGTAATAGCTGCTGTATTCCCGCTGCATCCATTCGAGTGTACGATCCTGATGACAGCCGCCATTCTGGCAGGAGTTGGGCATAAAGGATTTCTTACCAGATTTCTTATCAGACTTCTTATCAAGTGCGCTGTCAAAGGGTGAAACTATGACAAAGGCGTGTCCCCGGATGGAAAACCATCCCCCGCTCTTGACAACGTAGGGCATGTGGCAGTCAACACATTCAACCTTGTCTTCAGGGCAGGGAAAATGGTTATATTTCGCAGTACTCCGACAGAGTCCTTTTTCCGGAAAATGACATCTCTTGCACGGTTCATTGGGCAGTCGTTTAACATCCTCTCCCATTTTGTGAGGATCATGGCAGGCAACACAGGTGATACCATACTGGGCGGTGCGAACGGTTGGTTTGGCATCATTATCCGCCATCAGATAGTCTGTGGAATGACACTGCAGGCACGATTCATCCAAATCTCCCATCATCAGGGTATGATTGCGACGGAGATTGGTTAAAGCCTTAGCATGATTTGATTTTCCCCAGTCGGCAAATTCCTGATGCCGTTTTTTTGCGATCCCGTTGCCCCACCAATATTTATTTTCCTTGTCTTTTTCCGGGGTCAAAGGAGTGAATGATTTGGCAAGATCCTCCCCTGGAACATATTGTACCGGGAAGTTAAAAACCGGCGTATCCTGGCTGGAAAAAGGTTTGTTTTTACCACGGTTATGACATTGACCGCAGACTGTACTGGACACGGACAGGATAATGTCCTTTTGCTTATTAACAGTTCCGGCAGGGCGCAGATGACAGATTTTGCATCTCCATGATGTTCTTTTCCTGTTATGGGCAACATGTCTGCTGCCCGGCCCGTGACAGGATTCACAGCCAATGCCAAATTCACTGAATGCAAAGGTGGCGGGATCAAAGCCGGTGGTATGACAGCCGTTACAATTTTTGGACATATTGAAAGTCTGCCATGAATCCACCTTATAGGGTACCCACTTTTGCTGTTTTATAAACCAGCGCGCCGGTAAGGGATGATATTCACCGTCAGTCATGGTGACATAGACCTGTTCCCAGCGATTACCGACAACATACTGTACGGCATCCCTGGAAAAGGTCAGCAGCGGATCAGATGAGGTGAAATCGCCGAGAATATCAGCATCAGATGTAACAGGTCGGAACATCTTGGGGTGCAGGGTGCGAACCCAGCTATGCCCCTCTTCCTGGTGGCAGTCCATGCAGGCGGAAGAGGTGACATAGGTGGCTGCGCCAGACTTGGGGTGCAGCCACCATGCACTGAACAGTGCTGTAACCAGTATGATTATACTTATGATGAGGACTGTTTTTTTCATGGTAAAGTAATTTTTATGAACCAGTTTACGAAGTAACTTACTCTACTTTATCAGATCCGCCTCACTCTTCATAGGAATTCTTAAATCAAGAATGTTGATCAATAGTATCAGCCTGCGTCAGCCCGCATCAGCCTGCTGATCCTTCATCAACTTATAGTTGATGGCATCCACAAGGGCCTGCCAACTGGCCTCGATGATATTGTAAGAAACTCCCACAGTTCCCCATTGACTGCGCTGGTCTCTGCTTTCCACCAAAACACGTACCTTGGCTCCGGTACCATGTTCACCGGTCAGCACCCGCACCTTATAGTCAATGAGTTCCATCTCTTCCAGGGCAGGATAAAAACGAATCAATGCCTTGCGCATGGCCTTGTCCAAGGCATTAACCGGGCCGTCACCCATGGAGGCGGTGTGTACCTCCTCTCCCTTGACATAGAGGCGGATGGTTGCCTCGGTAAGGGAAGGAGTACCCATCTCATATTTATTATTCATCACCCGGAACCCTTCCAGGTCAAAGAATTTGGGATGGATATCCATGGCCCGGCGCATGAGGAGTTCAAAACTGGCCTCTGCCCCTTCATACTGAAAGCCTTGATTCTCCAATTCTTTAAGTTTCTTAATAATGGTGGTCATGGCAGGATCATCAGCGTCCAGGTTAAGTCCATATTTCACAGCCTTGTGGAGGACATTCGACTTTCCTGCCTGGTCGGATATCAGAACCCGTCTGATATTACCAACCTTTTCCGGTTCAATATGCTCGTAGGTGATGGGATTACGCTGCACTGCACTGACATGGATGCCACCCTTATGGGCAAAGGCGGACTCACCCACATACGGCTGATACCGATTGTGAGGCAGGTTTGCCAGCTCATTAACCAGGCGTGAGACGGAATAGAGTTTATCAATACTGGAACCAACTTCCGCCTCTAATCCCATCTTGCAGACCACTGCCGGGATCATGGAGACCAGGTTGGCATTGCCGCACCGCTCACCATAGCCGTTGATCGTACCCTGGACATGGGTGGCACCCATGGATACAGCCAACAGGCCGTTGGCAACACCGGTCTCGGAATCGTTATGGGGATGGATGCCAATGGTTGCGCTGCTGTTCTTTTCTTTGAGAAACTCTTTTACCCGTTCCATGATGGGCTGGATCTCATGGGGCAGGGTTCCGCCATTGGTGTCGCAAAGCACCAGAGCCTCAGCGCCACCGGAAATGGCACTGGTCAGGGTGGCTAAACAGTATTCCCGATTTTTCTTAAAGCCGTCAAAAAAATGTTCCGCATCATAGATCAAGTGTTTGACATGGGGTCGCAGATAGGCCAGAGAGTCCTCAATGATTTGCAGGTTATCCTCCAACTCAATGCGCAGGGCATCGTGGACATGAATATCCCAGCTCTTGCCAAAAATGGTGATACCCGGAGTTTTTGCTGCCAGCAAGGCCTGCAGGTTGGGATCCTTGTCCGGTTGTTTCTGGAAATGACGGGTTGCGCCGAAGGCGGTCAGCACTGCGTGTTTGAGCTTAATCCCCTTCATTTGTTCAAAATAATCAACAGCCTGGGGATTGGAGCCGGGCCAGCCGCCTTCAATATAATCAATACCAAGTTTATCCAGTTGCAGGGTTATCTTGATCTTGTCGTCCAGGGAGAGGTTAAAATTCTCGGACTGGGTTCCATCTCGGAGGGTGGTATCGTAAAACTCTATTTTATTTGACATTGTATTGTATTGTTCTGATTTATAATAACGGCAGAACTAACCTGCCCTAAGCATTTTACCGACCAACTTGATACAAAGCTGTGAGCTTGGATAACTTACCAAGATCATTTGGAAAACCGCAGTGCTTGGGGTCAAGGTTTAGTGATTTGTTATGCTATTTTATTGACTCAACTTAGCACTAGCCATGCGATTAAGGCTAACGGTTGAGCTAACCTGAAAAAAATGCGTGGCTTGACGTTTGAAAAACCAATGAACTACGAGCGGGACGGGAAGTACAGAAGAGCCAAGACCTTTTTTTTTTAATTCTGACCAAAGAGTAATATGGGAATATTAATGGACATGGATAGCCCTATCTAAAGCCTTAGCTGCCCACTGGTTGATACTTTTGCCGCTGGCTTCTGCGGCTGAAGCAACAGCCGCATGTATTTCTGAGGGTATTCTTAACATAAGGTTGCCTGAATAAGGCTTGTTTGGCTCTTGCCCCAATTCATTACAAGCTGCAAGATAGTTATCAACTGCTTCATGGAAGGCAGTTTCAAGCTCATTGACAGATTCACCATGAAAGCTGACAATATCACGAATTCCGATAATGCGACCAATAAAAATATGATCTTCAGGGTCAAATTCTACCTTGGCAAAATAGCCATTATAATTCATGCCTTTCATGGTTCTTCTCCCAGTTTAGTTAGAAATTCACGAGCAGCTTTAATGCGAT
>DAOVTM010000110.1 GCA_030633145.1 Desulfobulbaceae bacterium | reverse complement strand
TTTTGGCAATAGCAACCTTTTCGCCATGATGCACCATATTGACCAGTTTGGATAGATTAGTTTTTGCCTCTGCAATATTGACGATCACCTCTGCCTCCTTTATGACGAATTAACCCTTGTGGTTCACTGTACCATAGTTGACCACCTTGGTCAATTTGATGGACAATGAGAAACACAACCACATGAAATTTCACACTTTCACAAAGACAACGGAACAAAACAGAGGTCGGGAACAGGGGTCGGGGAACACGAACCGTGATATTGATCCGCATATTGGGTATGGTTCAAACCGTTTTCGGTGCGTAAAACGCACCCTACGGCTTACCTGCATAGCTTAAAACAACAGGATGTTTTCCATAAAATTTAACAAGGATACGATTTTTTGTATCCTCTTTAAATTTTATGGAAGCCTCGTTCCCACAGACAGAGTCTGTGGGAACCAGTGGGGAAATGTTAAATTAATTGTAAACGAGTACTTAAATGAACTTGCCCATCTTTTAGAGACGAACCACAGGTCACGTTTGAAGGCCATCAACTTTATCCATAATACCCGCGATACCAGTCCACAAAACGGCTGATGCCTTCCTCAATGGTAGTCTGGGGCTTAAAATCAATCTCACTGACCAGGTCATCTACATTGGCGTAGGTGGCACGCACATCACCGGCCTGCATGGGCATAAAGTTCTTTTTTGCCTTTTTGCCGAGGCAGTCCTCCAGCACCTCAATATAACGCATTAATTGCTCTACCGAATTGTTACCAATATTGAAAAGCCGCCAGGGGCAGTAGCTGGTGGCTGAATCAGGCTTATCTCCGCTCCAGTCGGGATTGGGTTGTGGAACGTGGTCGATCAAACGGAAAACCCCCTCGACAATATCATCAATATAGGTGAAATCTCGCTCCATATTACCGTTATTAAAGATATTGATCGGTTTGTCTTCCAGGATGGCCTTGGTAAAGAGAAACAGAGCCATATCCGGTCGTCCCCAGGGGCCATAGACGGTGAAAAAACGCAGCCCGGTACAGGGCAGATTATAGAGATGACTGTAGCTGTGAGCCATCAGTTCGTTGGCCTTTTTCGAGGCTGCATACAGGGAGACCGGATGATCCACATTATCATGCACGGAAAAGGGCATGTTAGTGTTGGCTCCATACACGGAACTGGAAGATGCGTAGAGGAGATGCTTGACCTTATTATGTCTGCATCCTTCCAGAATGTTGGTAAAACCAACAATATTGGTATCTATGTATGAATGAGGGTTGATGAGCGAATAACGCACCCCAGCCTGGGCAGCCAGGTTGACCACCCCGTCAAACTGCTCATCTACGAATAACTTCTCCATCAGTCCCCGGTCAGCCATGTCAAAATTTGCATGGCTGAACTGGTCAAACTCCTCAAGCTGCGCCAGACGGGCTCGCTTGAGATTGGGGTCATAATAGTCATTGAGATTATCCAGCCCAACTACGGTGCGTCCGTTCTTGAGCAGCCTCATAGACAAGTTGTGGCCTATGAAACCGGCTGCTCCGGTTATTAGTATTTTCTGCATATTCTTTCCTTTGTTTTACGAGGCCACGGCCCTTCTATCCATATAATATCGATCAATTGCTTGACGAATATACTTTTTTATTACAGTCTGCCTGCTACTATTTATTTCTTTGGCTATAAGTAGGTGAACATAATAAATCTAACATTTTATAGGAGGATAGCATTTCTCCGTTTCCTCGTTCCCATGCTCCAGGTAAGCGAGCCTGCGAGACTCCGTCTGTGGGAACGGATTTAGGACGCTCCTGCGTCTTGTTGCAACCGCTGGAGCGGTATATCACGGTTCCTACGCTGGAGCGTAGGAACCAGTGGGGAAATGTTAGATTAATTTTGCACTAGTACTTAGTATCCAATTCATGCAGCATTTCCGGAGTAAAATCAACATTGACACATTGCGCTCCGGCTTTGTTAAGAGGCGGTTTCATTTTACCTGCACCAGTAAAAAATCGTGAAATATCTTCTCCTCGATCAGCCATTTCAGCTATTTCCTCTGCTGTCAGAATTTTTTTAGCTATTTTCGGCATAATCCCCAGATACCATTACAAACCATAGCCTTCTCCATTAGTGGCTAATCATCAAAATCGCCTTCCGGCCCCTTATCAGTATCCAGTTCAGCAGCACCAGCCCGAATCTTCTCTTCAGTCCAGTCCTCCGGCGACTCAATCCGTCCAACCTTAGAGCCCAGGTCATAAGAACCGGCCTCCAGAATGGCATCAACCCCGTAACGGGCAGTATCACCGGCATTAAAGACCTCCACCAGCAGGGTAAAGACAAAATCCTCCACCCGACGGGCCATGCGGTCTCGGACATCCTTTGACTGGCCCATGATTTTATTCTCAAAAACCAAGTTGAGATTTTTATAGTTGCCGCCTGACCATCCCTGCTCATCGGCATGGGCCTTCATTTCTTTCCAAAGTTCCTCACTGACCCCCTCACCTTCAACCTTGATAAAATCACCGTTATCGTCCAAGATGGCATTACCGTAATCGTTGACCGCAAAGCCCCAGGAGATCATCTGCAAAGCAGTAGCCACATTGGCCTTGGTGGTCTTGGTATCAGCGGCAATGGCTCGCAAACGATCCGAGTTATTGCCTGAGGTTCCGTGCTGTGCTCCAGAAATATTAAAAGCAGACAGTGCCTCATGTATCTCTGCGGTCAATTCCATCTGAATGCCCTGGCTGGAGGCCTCGATTCCATGGGTTGTGCCGTTGTTCAAGGCGATCCAGTCAGGGAAGATGTCGTGTCCGTTCAACCCCTTGATGATAAAGAGTGCCTCATCCTGAGTAGAAAGCCCCATCGTACCCTTGATCTCACCCACCTCGGTCTCATAGCCAGCCCAGGAGGGGATAAAACGGTTCAAATCAATACTTGCCAACAGGTTGTCGTCATCGAGCATGTGGGAGGCATCAATGGCAATGGAGGTGATACCCGCCTCAAAGAGCGTGGGGATCTCGGTACGGGCAAAGGGTAGGTCATCTATTGATTTAATTCCGTAATGATCGGCATGGATAGCCACCGGCACAGTGATTGCCAGCTCATTGCAAAGGGCATCTACCTGTCGAGCAATGTTCCAGTAGTTGGTCGCACAGTAACTGGTTGCCCCACCCTCGGAGCGGGCAATTTCAATAATCAAGCCTGCCCTGGCCCGCTGCGCTGCCTGCAAGGCTCCCCGGATCACCAGATGACTTCGACCGTTGGCGGCCATGGTCATGGCCTTACCTTTAGCCAGCATGGCTCGGTCAATCACCTTACCGCTGACCAGCAAGGCCCGTGAATTGGGAAATAATGATGTAATATTGGGAGGACGACCTATTTGCAGTGCTTTTTCAAAATCTGCTATATACGACATAATCACTCCTTGTGATACTTTTTTTCTCAGCACAGGCACTAATGCCCTTCTTGCTGTATCGTTTTTATGTTCTAACCAAAAAAATACCAGAAAACTTACCAGTTTCCGATATTTATTCTAATCATCCAGAGTTACTATTTTACTTTCAGGTTTACTTTCAGGTTTACTGTCAACATCTTCCTCTTTTTCAGATACTGTTGCATCAACTTTTTTCCCCTTCTCAAAACCGGCCAGGGTTGTACGGGCAAAAAAACGAACCGCAACAATACTGATCTCATATAAGACAATAAGCGGCCCGGCCATGAGCATCTGATTGACCACATCCGGGGTCGGGGTCAGGATGGCGGCAATGACAAAGGCGAGCAGGAAGGCATACTTGCGGTTCTTTGACAACAACCGCTCATTCACTATCCCGATCTTGGCAAGAAAGACCATTGCAACTGGCAGCTCAAAGACAATCCCAAAGGCAAACAACAACTGTAGAGCAAGGGAAAAATACTCGCTCACCGTGGGCATGGGGTCAAGCGTACTGCTTGCGTAACTTACCAGAAAACGAAAAGCAGGCGGGAAAACAACAAAATAGCCAAAGGCGGTTCCGCCAAGAAAACAGAGCGTTGAGACAAAGGTAAAGGGCAGCAGCACTTTTTTCTCATGCTGATATAATCCGGGTGCTATAAACCGCCAGAGCTGGAGAAAAATGACCGGACTGGCCAACAGCACCCCACCGACAAGAGCGAGCTTCAGATAAAAAAAAACCCCTCCTGGTAGGAGATAAAGATCAGGCTCTTGCCTTTGGGCATCACCTTGACCAGAGGATTGAAGAACCAGTCGGCAAGGGGTCTGATAAAATAATAGGAAATCCCAAAGCCAGCAAACACTGCTGTCATGGAGATAATCAGGCAGGAACGCAGTTCGGCAAGATGCTCTACCAGGGGTTGTTTATCCAGGTTTCCAGAATCACTCATATTTTTTATGTTTTTCTCTATGCATCAACTTATTGTATGAATTTGAAATATCCGAATATTACGCAGATTTATGCAAATTCATGCAGACAAAAAAACCAAGTTTAAAATCTGCTGATAAACATACCCGATTCATGATATGATGTAAACGGTAATTGTGATTGACGAAATCACCCCATAATTGCTATCCTGTCCATGAATCACTGAAAATTATCCCTGCAAAAGGAAATCATGCCCCATATTCTTATTGTTGACGACGAACTGAGTATGCGCGAATGTCTCAAGATCCTCTTTGAGAAAGACGGTTACGAGGTCAGCGTGGCCGAGGACGCAGCCACAGCTCTGAAAATAACGGAAAAAGAGGATATCAATATCGTCCTCTCCGATATACGAATGCCCGGCATGAACGGCCTTGAGCTGCTGGCCGAGTTGAAACACCGTAGTCCAGAGCTTCCGGTCATCATGATCACCGCCTTTGCCTCACCCGACGATGCTGTTCTGGCCATGAAACACGGAGCCTTTGACTACATCACCAAACCCTTTAAGGTGGATGAGATCAAGGAGGTCATCAGAACCGCCGTCAAACGATCCCCAGACAGAACTGAGCAGAAAAAACCCAGGAATACCACCTTCTCCAGAATGATCGGCGAGAGCGCGGAAATGGTCAAGATATTTGATCTGATCAAGCGCATCGCGCCCACCCCGGCAAACGTCCTGATCTATGGTGAATCCGGCACAGGCAAGGAGCTGGTAGCCCAGGCCATCCATGATCATTCCAAAGTTTCGGCCAATCCCTTTGTTCCCATTACCTGTAGTTCTATCCCTGAAACCCTGCTGGAAAGCGAACTCTTCGGCCATATCAAAGGTTCTTTCACCGGGGCGGTTGCTGACAAGGCGGGTCTGTTCCAGCAGGCTGACTCAGGCACTGCCTTTCTTGATGAGATTGGTGAGATCCCATCGCTTATCCAGACCAAACTGTTGCGGGTTCTGCAGGAACGGGAGTTCATGCCAGTAGGTTCCACCAGGATTCAGCAGGTCAACGTGCGCATTATTGCCGCTACCAACCGAATCCTGGAAGAAGAGATCATGGCAGGCAATTTCCGGGAAGACCTCTATTACCGGCTGGCAGTAGTTCCCATCCGGGTGCCTCCCCTGCGGGAACGGAAGGGAGATGTCCCCCTGCTGGTGGATCATTTCCTCAAAAAATACTCTAAACTGTTTGGCAAGGAGGTGCAGAAGATTTCCTCCTATGGGTTGGAGGTTTTGATGGACTATAACTTTCCCGGCAATGTGCGGGAACTGGAAAATATCATCGAACGGGGTGTTGCCCTGGAATCCTCCAGTATTATCCTGCCGGAAAGCCTGATCCTGTCACGCAGGGAAAAAAGCAGCAGTGAAAAGGCCCTCTTTGTTGCGGCTATGGACGAGGCAGAACTGTTTGAACGGGGCATAGAAGATATCCTGACCAGTCTTGAAACCAGGATGATTCAATATGCCATGGAAAAGGCTGATGGTTCCAAGATGCAGGCGGCCAAGCTGCTCAAGCTCAGCTTCAGATCGTTACGCTACAAGACCAAAAAATTTGACTTAGACTGAGGGAACCACCGACAGCCATGTTTGGAAGCAACAAAATCAAGTCACATTCCGCTGTTCGAGATACCGGGGAGCAGCTCAAACGACGCATCCTCTCGATGCTCTTGATCAGGACAGTCCTCTTTACCCTCCTGATTGCGGTTACCTACGTCCTGCAGACCATGGGAAGCAGTGTAATTCTGCCGCCCCCGGCTGTAATCATGGCCTTTATCTCTGTGGTCTTTATCTTTTCCATCGGTTCAGCTGCCCGCCTGCAGAACAAGACTCACCATATCCCAAGGTTTGCCCTGTTCCAGCTCCTCTACGATGCCCTGTTTGCGGCTCTGCTGGTCTATGGAACCGGCTGCAGCCAGTCTATCTTTACCCCGGTTCTGATATTTCCGGTGATTATCGGCGGACTCAACCTCTACCGCATTGGCGGACTGCTGGCAGCTTCCGGTTCCACCATCCTCTATGGAACGATTCTGACCTGTGAATACCTGGGCTATATTCCTGCCATCTATGCCGAGATCGGCTATGTACCCCGGCACGATTTGCTGCCGATGAGTAACCTCTTTGCCGTGTATGGCATAACCTTCTTTACCATAGCCCTGCTCAGCAGCCTGTTGGCTGGAAGGCTACGCCGGGCAGAAGAAAACCTGACCACGACCTCCAGGCGACTGG
This sequence comes from Desulfobulbaceae bacterium, assembly GCA_030633145.1. GTDB lineage: Bacteria > Desulfobacterota > Desulfobulbia > Desulfobulbales > Desulfobulbaceae > DAOVTM01. The sequence goes on along the minus strand of DAOVTM010000110.1, from coordinate 3,716 downwards.
ACAGCCTGAACCTGCTCTATAAACAGATCTTTGACGATATTTCCACAGGTATTATCACTGTTGATAATGAGAACTTTATTACCTCCTGTAACAGGGCCACGGAAGAGATTACCGGTTTTAGCGCAGATGAGGTTGTCGGCCAGCCATTTTTCAACTTTTTCAGTTCGATTTTACTCGCTGATACGGAGCAGATATGCCAGGCCACCAACTTTAAGACCAGGGATGAGCAATGGATACGAATCCGCTACTCAGCAACCCGCTTGGATCTGCCCTCGAATTTGCAGATCAATGAACCGGGCAGTGCCGACAGCAAGGTGATTACTATCCGTGATATCAGCCAGCTGGAAAAAATGGAAAAACAGGTTAGAGATGCGGAAAAGATGGCGGCCATCGGCGAATTGAGTGCGGCCATAGCTCATGATTTCCGTAACCCGCTGGCATCTACTTCCGGTTCAGCCCAGATCCTGGCCATGGAGGCCGACGAGCAGGAGAACGAGCCGTCCAGTACCAGTCGGAGTCTGACAGACATCATCCTCAGAGAGTCTGCCCGGATGGAGAAGACCATCACTGAATTCCTCCAGTTTGCCAGACCCACAGCCATAACCCCGCAATGGTTTAACCTCAAGCTGATGCTTGATGAAACCGTGAGCCAACTCATTGAAATCCATGCTCGCTGCCAGAAATGCACGGTAACCATTGACATCAGGGAACGGTTCAACTGCTGGGGTGACCGGCAGCAGGTGCAAACTATTATCCTGCACCTGCTGGAAAATAGCTGCACCGCAACCTGTCAAAACAACCCGGCAGCTATTATCAGGGCTGCTGAAAAAAAAGTGAGAGGAACAAACTACCTCTGTATCCAGGTGATAGACCGGGGAGCAGGGATTCCGAAAAGCCTCCGGGAGCAGATATTCACCCCCTTCTTTTCCACCCGCGAGGACTCCACCGGCCTGGGGTTATCCATTGTCAAAATGCTGGTGGAGCAGCATAAGGGGATTATTTCCATCCCGGATGACCGGGAAAGCGGCTGCCTGGTAGAGGTCTGTTTTCCCCTGCCAGAAGAAAATGAAGAGTAATCTGTTTACAACCTGATCTCCCATCGTTGGTCATCAAGCTGCTCCACCTGAAAACGAACTGGATAGAACTGCTCAATGACTGCGATATTGGTCAGCGTATGCTTGGTGGGTCTGGCAGTGATAAATCGTCCTCCTCCGACCAGGGTCATGGGAATGAGTAGCTGATCGGCAAGCCGAGGCCCCACCGGCGCACCTGTCTCCCTATATTTTACCGCCTGTCCCGCTGCCCGGGCCGCAACCTGTTCCGCCCGCACATTTTTTTGACCATAACCGGTAAAGGTCTCCACCAGATGGGGGCTGTGGGCCTGGATAGTAACCACATTGCCCGGTCCATGCTCATCCCACTGCTCCAGTCCTTTATTCTCTTCAAGATCCAGGTCTGAACCAAGTTTCTGTCGTACCTTTTTCAGCTCCCGCAGCCCTATATGGGCAGGCAGCTCTGCACAGACTGCGCTGGCAGTAAAGTGAGAGAATTCCCAGGTACAAAGCTCAATGGGTTTCAGTTTCCTTGCCGGATTCACTGCTATCCTGATTTTACCGCCCCCGGCAGGGAAGAATCCGGGTCGAACCATTTCCGCCTTGATCTCAATCCCCATTTTTTGCAACTGGGGCAGCCAGGTTTGGGCAAGAAAGTCAAAGGAAGGAGCCATGGGGTTATGGGTTCCTCCCTCAATGGTTATCTCAGAGCTGTCACCGGCAAGCAGCAGACCCGGCAGGATCGCCTGCAAGACCAGGGTACAGCTTCCGGCGGTGCCAATAGCATAATGGTATTTCCCTGCTTTGATTTGCGTGGGTTCAAAGGTAAGGGAGGTTGACTTCAGGCTGTCACCACTTACCCTGGCCTGCCCAATGGCGGTGGCTGCCCGAACCGCTGTCAGGTGCTGGCGCAGGAGACCCGGTTTTTTCCGTTTGCCGCGTATCGACTCAATGGAAAAGGATTTTCCTGTTGCCAGGGAGAGCCCCAGGGCGGTGCGCAGTACCTGACCCCCTCCCTCTCCTGCTTCGCCGTTAATTTCGATTTCCATAGCCTTGTATTGTCTTATATATCCAACTGCATTGTTATCCGCAGATGACGCAGATTCACGCAGATTAACACCAGTCATAATCTGCATCATCTGCATAATCTGCGGATTGATTTTATCCCTTCATAACCGCCAGCGGAGTCAGAGCCACATCAATATCCACCAGGTCTTTCTGGTTTTCCATCACAATCTCGATGTCCTTATACGCCCCTGCTGCCTCATCCAGATCATGCTTACCACGCAGTGCGTGCAAGACCCCCATCTCATCCAGCCGTTTCTGCTCCTGGGCAAGGTCAAGGGTACGCTGAGCCTGTTTACGACCCAGCACACGCCCTGCCCCATGGCTGCAGGAACAGAAACTTTCGGGATTCCCCTTCCCTTTGACAATAAAGCTGCGACTTCCCTGTGAACCGGGGATGATGCCATACTCCCCTGCCCTGGCTCGGGTGGCGCCCTTGCGATGCACCATCACATTCTTGTTAAAGTGGTTTTCCATCTCAGCATAGTTATGGGCAATGTTGATGAAGCGATCAAAGAAAACCTCCCCCCCGCCCGCTCCTGCAACTGCCTCCTGAACCGCCTCTTTAAGGCGAGCCATCATAAGGGTTCGGTTGGCCAGGGCAAAATCCACACAAAAACGCATTTCTGTCATGTAATCCCAGGCCTTGCCTGAATCCAGGGGCAGAAAGGCCAACTGCCATTTAGGCGGTACCTCACTGCGCCATTTCTCATTCATGCGGCAGGCCAGTTTATTATAATGGGTGGCAACCTTGAGCCCCAGGTTGCGGCTTCCAGAATGGATCATAAGCCAGATATGCCCATCATCACCCAACTGAATCTCGACAAAATGATTACCCCCGCCCAGGGTACCAAGCTGTTTGCATCCGGCCTGGAACTGCTCCCGGACAATGGATTTTTTTACCTTGTCCAGACGAGCCGGGTCAGGCATAAGGGCTTCATCCTGCCGTTTCTTATGATGCTTGAAGCCGGTGGGGATGGTTGAACGGATTCCCTGAGCAGATTTTCCCGAACCCAGAATTTCCTTCAACACATCCTGATCCACGGAAGTAAGAGAAGTCTGAACTGCACACATTCCACAGCCGATATCCACCCCCACAGCATTGGGAATCACCACCCCGTCACAGGCCAGTACCCCGCCGATGGGCATTCCGTAGCCGGGATGAGCATCGGCCATGATGGCGACGTGTTTATAAACAAATGGCAGGTTAGCCAGGTTGCGAGCCTGGGCCAGGGTACTGTTTTCAATGTCATCAAGCCATAATTTGATGGGCCGCTTTTCTGTTCCAATTACCTTTTTCATTGTTCTGCTCCCGCACTTTTTTTTGTTATTGTTGTTATACCCTTTATAGCAGAATCTGTGCCTGTTTTTTATCGTTTTCCTGCAAGACAGGGATAACATCTTGTTTTAAAAGTAAAAATAACAAAACTCTCTCCTTCATTTTTTTATAGGAAAAACTCTCTAATTAGAATATAATCTATTCAATTAGAACTCATTCCAACTATTTCGTAATAATGCAAAAAACAACTGTCATAGGCTTACTCGGCACCACGCTGGATAGGGCAGGCAAAGGGGGCACACGCTGGGAACGGTGGCGAC
>DAOVTM010000224.1 GCA_030633145.1 Desulfobulbaceae bacterium | reverse complement strand
GCTTAAAACCAAAATCTCCCCGGTTTTCCTTATCCATTTCCCGGCCGCCCTGAAACATGCCGCAGTCGATCAGGATGCAATTTTCATTGCAGCGGACAAGGTGACAGGATCCGGTTACATTACGGTTGGCACCGTGGAATTCCAGTTGCATCAGTTGCTCCGTGTATCTGTTTCAGGCCGCACTTTTATCACGAGCCTGATCTGTTTCACTGTAATCAACAATCCGGTTACGGCCTGTCTCCTTGGCATGGTACAGGGCAAGATCCGCCTGTTTAAAAGTCTTATGCACATCCCCTTTGGATTGACTTGGGTAGAGAGCGGTACCAATACTGATGGTAACCCCGATAATATTGTCTGGAATGCGGAATGGCTTGTTCTCTATCTTTTTACGAATACGTTCTGCCTGGGTTCGGCAATACTCTGGATTGCAGTCCACCAACAGGATCATGAACTCTTCTCCGCCATAGCGGATAATGAGGTCTGTTTCCCTGAAATTGGCTCGTAAAATCTGAGCTAACTGAATCAGCACATCGTCCCCGGCATCATGCCCGTGCGTATCATTGATCCGTTTGAAATGATCCAGGTCACACATCAGGATACAGATATCACTTTTTCTCCGCTGTATTCCGGCCAGAAGCGGGGGCAGGGACATCTCCAGATAGTGGCGGTTGAAAAGACCGGTGAGTTGATCTTTGGTGGCCATGGACTGGAGCCGGCTTGTCAGTCGTTTGACATGGAGAACCGGCAGAGCCTCCTCAATGTAGTGGCGAGCCTCACTGAGATGTTCGTTGATTGAGGTTTGTTTTGCATCAATACCGTCTGCTGGAAAGAGAAACTGGACAACCCCGATAACCTCACCACTGAACTGCATGGGTACACAGATATGACGGAGGGTATCGGACATGGGGAAGCTATAGCATGTTCTGCTGTCCTTTAAGGAAGATATAGTGCTGATGTTGCGGCGGCAGCGGCAATCGCCGGATAGTTTCTTTTCCTGAGGTAGTTCCAGCCCCTCAATTTTAAACTGATCGAGAACTCTGCTCATTGTCTCTCTGTCTTCCGATAACTCAAAGATGACAAAGGAATCAAGGTGCAGTTGTTCACTGAAAATACGACCCAACCGCTGATATATTTCCTTGGTGGATTCGTCAGCCTCTATATCCTGACGAAAAAGGGCAAGATCACGCAGGTTGACCACCAGTTCCTTTACCGCAGAGGCCACCTGGCCAATCTCATTGCGCCGCTGATCGATCACCGGATCCAGAAAGTCGGACATGTCCCGGTCAATATTTCTTTCGTTGCGCAGGCCAGCCAGAACACCGGTCATCTTTTTCAGCATCTCGGTAAAGGCCATTAACGGCTTGACCATGGTATGATTTATGACAATTGCCGTTATTCCACCAAAAAAGGCACCAATGACCATAATCACCGACATGACGATCAGGTTATTCCTCAAAAAAGACATCCCCGACTCAATCAGGGTGGTCAGGCCGACCACTCTGGAGAGGGAGTCCTCGGTAACCATCTTGCGCAGAAAGAGGAAACTGTTGGTGATGTCTCTTCTCGTCTTCAGGGTTACGCTGCGAATAGCGGTGATGGTGGCAAGGGATTCATCCAGTTTATAAAATGAGGTTTGCAGATTTTGCAGGTCTTGCCTGCTCTTTGCCGGGATGTTTTTGTTGAAGTCCGTAATCTTTTTTTCTACACCAGTAAAGAGATGTTCATACTGCTGTGTTAACCGGGCAATGGTTTCCTGGTCATCGGTCATGATCAGCTTGCTGTATAGATCGTGGTGTTCAAGACATACCTGGCTGGTCAAACGACGAATGTTCCTGCGAAACTCCACCGGAACATTAACCAGAACCGTGTCGGTATTCTGGATGATTTCCCGCTCAATGACAAACAGGGACTTGTTGTTGAGTTTGAAACTGTTCATCCTGATGGTCAGGGTGTCGAGTTTGCCGAGAAAATCGTCCAGTTGTTCCTGGCGTTCCATGGGCAGTACCCGATTCAGGGTCTCGGCAAGCTGATGGATGGTGTGGACACTGTCCGGGGCAGCAGACTGGAGGTATTTACGGAGGTGAGCCTGGATATCGGTCAACAACCGGAGGTTATGGAAGTTTTGCTCAAGATCCTGGTGCAGGGCGGTGGAACTCTGCTGCAGTTCAATATGTTTCCTGTTGAACTGCTGCAGCCGTACTCCGGCAAAGAGGGCAAGCAGGATAACCATCAGCCAGGAGAGAATAAAAAGAGTCCAGAGTTGTTTCTGGAGGGTACAGGAGAGTTTAAAGTTCACTTAAAATTGTATATCCATAAACAGGTACATGTTTTCAAGCAGGGCATCTGTTTCGCCTGGTTCTCCCAGGTAGGAACCGCTGCTGCTATAATCATATTCAGCCCGCATATAGCCAAGCCGGAAAAAGAGGTGTTTGTTGACCGGCTGGATATAATAGAGGTCATACACGGATCCCCTGGTTGCCAGTTTGTTAAACATGTCCGGGCAGCCAACAGTCATACTGTACCAGTATTTGGAACCGTGATTGTATTCAAAACCAAGTTTTGGATTGTTGAGAGGAGTAAAAGGGACAGTATAACGAAACCCTGCATACAAGGCTTGTCCTGACTGGCTCTCGGTATTGCCCCAGGAGAGCATGCCAATAGAGGACGGGGCATCAGGCGAACTTTTGTTGCCCGCATAGGAGAAAAAGAGATCCAGTCCGCTATCCAGGACATCCGCTGCCTGGAAGTGAACACCCCACAGCTCCATATCACCCAGGTTTTCATTCTGGAATCCATAGCTTGCCTCCAGTGGTCCTGAGAAGATAATCGGTAAACCATATATTCTGGAGTAGCTGAAGACCATGAGGCTGTCTTGCAGACCGGGGATCTCACTCTCAAGAAAACCAGCGTACATATCTGAATCCCCGGCCTCGTTATCGTCAAGAAACGGGAAAGGGGTCAGAAGCGAGTCACTGTCGCTGTGATATGCCTTACCGTAGGCAAAACGGAGTCCGCTTTTCTTGAGCTTGATATACCGTTCCATCCCCAGGGTGGCAACCAGACCATCGGCTATACCGTTAAAGAGCAGAGCCGGGTAGGTAGATTGGCGGACGGTGTTTTCCCGTAATTCAAAAGGAGGCCCTTCACTGGCGGGTTGTCTGCCCACGGTGAGTGCCAGGGGAAAGGGAAGACCCTGCGGAATCCAGTCAATATAAAAACGATCCAGTCCCAGGCCAGCACCATGCCCTCCCAGGAAGATCTGACTTCTGTTGAAGAAGGCATCGCCGCTGTCCGAATCCCCCCAATAGGTACCGCCGCTGAGTCTGCCGTGAAAATCGATACTGTCGGTGACCTTTGCGTCCAGAACGATTCGATACCGGTTGGACCAGTTCGCATAGTCTTTGCGACCCGGTTCGTGTACTGCGGCATTGCTGCCTGAGGCAAAGTAGGGCATTCCAGAGTTGAGATTTTCCATGAACCGGGTCATGTCAATATAGGTGTAATTTTCACTGTTGAAGAAGTCAACCCGGGTGCGCAGCTCAGCACCAAAGTTGATTTTATTCTGAATTTTCTTGGTCTCCAGCTCATCCAGGGTATTATAAATCTCATCAATATCGCCGACGATTCTTTCATATTTCTGCGGAGATGGTGCCGGAGAAGAAACATGGCTTTCCTGCTGGGCAACTAGAGGTATTGCTGTTGGAGTAAGGATTGGAACCTGCTGGTTTTCTTCCAGGAACTCGACCCTTTTCTGGAGTGTGTCAAGGCGGTTGAGGATCGCCTTATAGTCGGCAATGGGAATGGTCACAGTCGCTTCACCTGCAAAACAGACCGTCCCCGCAAGCATCAGGATAAGGAAGATGGAGAGAATGGTTTTCATGCGTTGCACTGTTTGCTCAGGTGTTTTCATGGTAACGGCTGTCATTGGGGGATTGCCGCAGAAATAGGCTGTTCACTGTCAGCGGCATGATCTCTCAGGTAGGTCTTAATTTCCATCATTTCGGCCTCACTGATCAGTTGCGACAGAACCGCCGGATGACGTTGCCGTTTGAAGTATTTATCCCAGACAGTTGCCGCCTTATCTGCCGGGTTGACCATAGTTGCCTGTCCCCCTGCGTAATGACATTGGCCGCAGGCACGGGTAAAGACCGCTTCACCGTCTGCACCATCTGCATCCGGGATACAGACAAACCCAGCCGTTACGAGAACAGACCATACTATGAAGCAGGTGTTCCCTGCGAAAATTTTGAATATTGTCTTGTTCAATGTTCAGTGGACAGATTCATGATGAATTAAATATACAATACTAGTTGTTACTGTTTAGTCCAGACATCGTAAACATACTTTGAATTCGTGTTGATTATTGGACACTTTTCATGAGCAACACAGCGGTTTCGAGTATTGAGTTATGAGTATTGAGAAGAAACCGTGCGAACCCTCATTCCTCATAACTCAGACCGACCAGTGTCCATTTATGAACGAATATACTGAAAACGCGAAAAATTTTCACATTTTTCTTGTTTGTTTTTACGAGGTCTGTAGTCACTATCTGTTCTGTCTATTAGCTCTATTTATGGGATAGTACAATTCTCTTGAATTGGCAAATGAAAAATTGTCTGTTATTTTTGCTCTTCGCTTTTTTCTGAGCCGAGGCTCACCGTAAAGGTGGCACCGTTTCCCTCACTGCTCCGAGCCATGATATTGCCGCCGTGTTTTTCAATGATATTTTTAGTGATAGCCAGCCCCAGGCCGGTTCCCCGATTTTTGTCGGTGTAAAACGGATTAAAAATCTGCTCGATTTTTTCCTCTGACATCCCCATCCCGGTATCAGTGATTTCCATGGCCATGCTCTTGTCATGGCTGAGGGGATAGGTTCTGATGGTCAGGGTGCCGCCGCCGGGCATGGCATGCATGGCATTAAAGACAATGTTGAGGAGAACCTGGTACATCTGTTCCACATCCATGGAGATGTCAGGGAGAACCGGACTGAGATCCGTGACCAGTTTGATCTTGTTTTTTGTCAGCTCTGGTCGCATAAAACGGATAAGCCGTTCTACCACAGAATTCAGGGGGGCAAACACCATGTTCGGTTCTCTGGGACGGGCAAAGTCGAGGAATTCCCGTACAATCCCATCGAGGCGGATAGTCTCTTCAATAATAATCCCGGCTAGCTGCTCATTACCCGGTGCCACCTTTTTGATGCGCTTTTCGAGCATCTCAGCAGTGGAGCGGACAATACCAAGGGGATTTTTGATCTCATGGGACACTGCGGCAACCATCTTTCCGAGCGAGGCCAGTCGCTGAGCCTCGTGAAGCTGTTTTTCCAGCTCACGCCGCTCCGCTGCCCTGGCCTCCATGATTCGATTGGCGTGAATAACGATACCGCTCAACACCCCGAAGAGGATTCCCATAATAGTCATGGAGAGAAGCATGATCCTGAACTGGAGGTAAATAATGGCCTTCAGGTCTTCAGAGAGATCCTTGACCACCTCAATCACCCCCATGATCTGACCGGGATCGTCAATCAGACCCCTTTCCTGACGGAAGGGGACGTATGTTTTCAGGGTGCAATACACCGGCGGGGTACCTGGCAGGAGGTTAAGGAGAGAGCCGGAAGAGATGAGGCTGGAGTTGCTCTCACCTTTCAGGGCCTTCTGATACTCAAGTCCGCCCATATCCCTTTTGCCAACCAGAACCTCTTCAGTGGAGTAGGAGATGGTATTCTCTTTAGAGTCAAAGATGGTCACCGACTTGATTTTCATCCCCTTGGTAATGTTTTTGACAATGGAGTCCAGGCGGGTAAACTGTTTTTCATTGGACAGGGTGATACCACCGTACCGAACAACCGTAGGCAGGACAAATTGGAGAAAGACCTGCCGGTTGAGGTTCTCGGCAAACATGCGGGAGTAGCTGTCACTCCGATCCAGCAGGGTCTTTTTGGCATTATCAGACAGGGTCCAGGTGAGGATCAGGGAGGCCAGCAGGATAACGGACAGGGAGGTGAAGGCAAAGTATTTAACCAGGGCAAAGGACTGGTACTGGCCGCTGACCACATAGCGGTGCCGGTTTTTTTTCTCTATTCGTAAAAAGTCCGGGAGGTGTAGTTGTATCATTCGTTGAAGTTACCGTTTATGGGCATACTGTCGGTGTCATAAATCAACTACAACCACAATAACTTTTTCAATCTCAATCATATACTTAAGTTTTCGAAAAATAGTTCAATCGAACTGTGAAACCATAGTTATATAAAGTGCTTTTTCTCCACGACTTGTATCCAGATCATCGGGAAAAGCGAATCGAACAACGGAGTTTATTGTACTGAAAAAAAAAGATAATTCAACTTTGTTAATTTGATTTTTTGCAAGCCTTGCAGTAGGTGTTAATCTATGTTTATTGCTTCTTGCTTTCACTTTATAGTTTGCCTTAACTTCAAGGAACATGATGCCATTCGTGTAAGAAATCACCACAAATATCAAGCAGGTGCCATCCCCACAAAAACTTTATTTTTCCGATACATGGACATACTTTGGATTTTTGGCTACCAACTTTAGCCGAGACATTTCCGCACCACTCTCGTTCCTACGCTCCAGCGTGGGAACCAGAGAACGAGAAAAGTTATCTATTTGAAATTACGACTTGTCGCGCCTTAAGTTGGTAGCCGGATTTTCTTACAGGCAGAGACCCGGTTAAAAAATCTGGGCT
>DAOVTM010000434.1 GCA_030633145.1 Desulfobulbaceae bacterium | reverse complement strand
GAAGCTGTCCCAACAGGACGATATTAATGTGCGGGTGGTGCAGCTCTTTTCCGTGTTCCATGACAGTTGCAGACATAATGAACACCGGGATCCGGGTCATGGAAAACGGGGTGCCGCATTGGCAGCAAAGCTGCGCAAATTATGTCCGTTGGATGACGTAGAATTTGATTTGCTGACCATTGCCTGCAAACTGCATACCTCCACCCAGGATCATGAAAACCGCACCGTCCAGGCCTGCTTTGACAGTGACCGGCTGGATCTTGGCCGGGTAGGTACATACCCTGACCCTGACCGGCTCTGCACCCCAATGGCAAAAGAGGAGGAGGTTATTGAGTGGGCGTACCAGCGGAGTCTGCATGAAAATGAGCTGCCGGGGTTTGCCTTTGGTCTTTCCAGGTAACACGATAACTTATGTTGATAAAAGTAAAAAAACTATAAACAGAGCGAGTAAGGGCAAATGAAAACTGGAAGAAACACCCCCTGTCCCTGTGGAAGCGGAAAAAAATACAAAAAATGCTGCATGCGCAAAGACGAGAACGTACACAGAGAAGAGCAGGAAGTACTCCGTTATGAGCAGGATGTCCAGAACGGCCTGATTGAGCCTTTTGCCAGCGAGGAGGATTGGGAAGAGGAAGCGATAGAGGACGATTGGGAAGATGATGTCGATGTCTGTGAGCGGGACGACCCGCACTGGGACGGGGATGATGACACGGAAGATGAACCTCAGTCGGCCTCTGATTCTGAAGCGTCTGTTCCACCTCTGCAGGAAGAGGAAAATGAGGTGAAAAAAGAAGAGAAAGAGGATCGGCTCACCGTAGAGGAAAATCAACTTGTTGATAACTGGGCTGGCTGAACAGGGAGATCGGCCTGGACTGGTGCAGTGCCGAGTATCATCGTGGATTGATGGTCGAGTACCTGCTTGAAGCCCTGCCCGAGAAAAAGAAGCCCCGTGACCCGTTCCCTTTCGGGGAAAGAGACATGGATCGGCTGCTGGTTCGTCTCTGCAAAAAAATAATGTGGCTGGATGAGACCAAACTGTTCAGTATGATGAACGGTATCTACTGGTTCAACCTTTTTCTTGAGCAGACCAAATCCCTTGCCCCGGAACAGGCCGCGCAGAACCGGAACAACTGTGTCCGCTTATTTGAGCGTTTCTATCCGTTGCAAGGTGAACCTGCTTTCAAGGGGTTGGCCTGGAAGCAGTTTCCAAGGCAGAATTGAACGGAGCCTAATTGAAGAAAGCACCTGTTTTATCACCTGCCGGTTTCCCCATTGCTCCCGCTTGTTACACAAAATAGAGTTGTTGACTAAAAAAGCCGCATGGCCTATGCTTTAGTATATGCTACGATATATTCTACTGGAGGCAGGGATGCAAACACAAAGAAATGTACGATTATTCCGAAACGGACGCAATCAGGCAGTGAGAATTCCCAGAGAATTTGAACTGGATGCCGACGAGGCTGTTATCCGAAAGGATGGCACCAGGCTGATAATAGAGCCAATACCTAAAAAGAGTTTACTGGAGTTACTCTCAGGTTGGGACTCAATGGATGAGGAGTTTCCTGAAATTAAAGATACTCCAGTCCAAGCTGAGAATATTTTTTAATATGAAAACCTATCTCTACCTGCTGGACACGAATATCCTGTCTGATCTCATCAAGCAGCCGACAGGCAGGTCTGCCCAAAAAATTACCGCACTTGGTGCGGAAACAAAATGTTGTACAAGCCTGATTGTTGCTTGTGAGTTACGTTACGGAGCCGAGAAAAAAGGGTCTCCGGCTCTTACGGCAAAGGTTGACCAGCTACTTGATACCATAGCTGTGCTTCCGCTGAATGAAAATATACTCTCACATTATGCTAAAATCAGGGTGACATTAGAACGTGCGGGCCAACCTATCGGAAGCAATGATTTATTGATCGCCGCTCATGCCCGTACTGAAGGGTTGAAGGTCATTACTGCCAATATAAAAGAGTTTGCAAGGGTTCCCAATCTTGAGGTTGAGAACTGGCTGGAGAAAGAGTAAGACAGACATCGTAACCTGTAGCTGAAAACGTGCTGTTGTGGACAATACGCACTTTGTTAGTTACATACCAACCCACCAAGAGAATCAACCTTTATCGCCCGGAGGACTGGGATAAGTTGCGATGGTTCCTGTTCATTTTCTGATCCCCAACTCGACAACCAGTCCATAACCTCCTCACCATCAATAATCCTGCCAGCCTCAATATCCTCCAGGGGGCTTCTAAAGTTTGCTCATGGTGGAGAGCTGTTTCCATAGAATTTCCTTCTTTGGTCAATATTGTAGAACATACAATGGGAAAAAACAGGTCGTGCAGCCTGAACAATCGTGATCTTTCCCTAATTACTCTCTTTATGGTGCCATGTGGTAATTTTACGAAATTACACCGCAAGCTGTCGTATTTTCGTTTGATATTCCTTACAGGCAGTGATTAATGACAATGGAGCGTCAAGTCCTAAACCGTTCGTTCGACAAAGATGAATTAGATGTAAATGTTAAAAAGAAACAAATCCAGATTGGTGGGGCGATCCTGCAGACACTGATTTTAACCAGAGAGAGAAAAAGGTGTTTTCAGGCTTCTCGATGGCGGCGGCAGGAACACCCATTATGATCTGCTCTGGGAAAAATCCAGCTGAGATGGTGTGACTTTGGATTGATGCAACTGCTCCTGTAACTCACAGGGCAGTTGCCCGAAACTGGTAAATTGTGTGCTTTGTTACAACTCCCAGTTATTAATATCTGCGTCCATATCCTCGCCGCCTGGTTCGCCGTCCGGGCCGTAGGACATGAGGTCAAAATCGCCGTGCAGGCCGGGGCTGATATAGATAAAATCCATATCCCAGGGATCCTGGGGCACAGTACTCTTGTCCAGGTAACCGCCCTTGCGCCATTTTTTAGCCAGCCTGCCCACGGACGGGGCTTCGATCAAGGCCAGTAACCCCTGGTCTGTGGTGGGGTATTTTCCGTTATCGAGCTTGTAGAGTTTCAATGCCTGTTCCAAGGCACCGATGTCCACCCCGGCCTTGGTGCGGCGGGCCTCTTCCGGTCGATCCATGATCCTGGGTACAATCATGCCTGCCAGGACACCGAGGATTACCAGTACCACCATCAGTTCTATGAGGGTGAAACCCTGGGTATTCTTGAGCAGAGCCGTTTTTTTTCTGTTTGCTGCCTTGTTCATTGTGTACCTCTATAATTATTGCGGAATGAGTTTTTTAATGTTGGCATCCTTTATATACTTAGGTTTTCGAAAAATAGTTCTTGACAGAATTTACGGATTATCTCACAAAATGAAAAACAATCGTTTTCTAACATGAATTGAGACAATTTACTGTTAATTCAGCAAGATAGATTGATATTTTTGTTTT
>DAOVTM010000276.1 GCA_030633145.1 Desulfobulbaceae bacterium | reverse complement strand
TCCGGAATACGGTCATGGAAAAGAGCTGTCAACCATACCTGCTAGAGAATTACTCCGGCATCCGGGTCGGCTTCTTTTCCCTGATGTGTGAAGACTTTCCAGTGGTCACCCTGACCGGTGATGTCAAACTGAAAGACAGCCCGGCAAAGATTGCCCGGGCAGCAATCAAACACCTGCGGGACAAGGAAGCTGATCTTATCATCGCCATTACCCATATCGGGGTGAAAATGGATCGGAAACTGGCTACCGAGGTGGCAGGTATTGATATTATTTTCGGAGCTCACTCCCATGGCTACCTGGAGGAGGTGGAATCGGTCAACAACACCCTTATCGTCAATGGCGGCGAAAAGGGGGCGGCTCTGGTCAGGCTGGATATCTACTTAGACAAGGAGAAAAAAATTATCCCGCTGTCAACGCAATACTCCCTGTTACCTGTCACCAAAGAGATTGAGCCAGATCCAAATGTGGAAAAACTTCTCGCCGGATACCGTGAACAGTTGCCGCCGACCACTGTGGTTGGATCAACAGAACAGGAGTGGGATCTGACCAAGAAAAGTCTGCGCTCCAGTGAATCATCGGTTGCCAATATGGTCACTGATATTATTCAGGCTCAGTTCAAGGTTGATATAGTTCTCTACAACGGTGGTGCCTTTCGCGGCAACACCACCTACCCACCCGGCCCGGTTACCGACACCATGCTTGGCGAGATCGACGAGTTTGAAAACAATGTGATCCTCTTGACCCTGGAGGGAAAATATATTCGACAGATCCTGGAACGCTCCGCAACCCAGATGGGTAGCGGCGGATTTCTGCAGGGTTCCGGTCTCAGATATACCTTAAACATGAGCAAAGAGGCGCAACAGCTCATTGAGCAGGAGCAGGGAGAGTACTCCATTACCCGACCCGGCCAGCGAATTGAAGATGTCCAGATACAAGAAAAAGACGGTTCCTGGCAGCCCCTTGATCCGCAACGCCAGTACCGGGTGGCAAGCAATGATTTCCTGGTTAACTCAGGAGATCATTACTACTGGTTTGGAAAATTTGGTCAGGATATCCGCAATACCTATTTCACCATGCAGGCCGTTATGTCAGATGCGTTCAGAAAAAACCACATCCTTAATCCGGTTGGCCCGGACAAGAGGATTCTGTTTGTACAGTAAGGATTAGCCTCGTTCCCACGCTCCAGGTAAGCGAGCGTAGGAACCAGTGACAATGGTGGGATGCGCCTACGGCTACCTGCATAGCTTTAAGCAACAGGATGTTTTCCATAAAATTTAACAAGGATACAGTAATTTCATGGTGCAAAAATAAATTCCATGGTTCCCGAGCCGCTGTCCATAAACGCCTCCATGCCAATGGGCAGGGGAGAGTTGCGCTGCTGGTGTCCTATGGGGAATCCTCCCCAGATCGGGTAGCTACTCCCCCTGCTCAGCTCAAGCACCCGCTTCCAGACCTGCTCATTGAGGCGGATCATCTCCAGCCGATCCCCATGACCGGGATCAAAGTCACCCAAGATCAATCCTGCCAGATTTTCCAATATGCCGCAGGCTACCAGCTGGGTCAGCATCCGATCCAGCTTATAAGGCTGTTCTGCGGTGTCTTCGAGAAAGAGGATAGAACCGGATAAATCCGGTAACCAGGGAGTGCCAATGAGATGGGTCAGGGTGGTCAGGTTGCCGCCCACGAGACGGCCAGCCTGTTGTTGCCTGCCCGGAGAGAGGATTTCCAGGCCGGATATATCTTCAAATGGAGGGAACTCCCCGGCAAGCATTGCCCGGAACCGTTCCAGGGAGTCCGGGTCTGTCCTGGGCAGGCTGGTCACCACCGGGCCGTGCAGGCCAATGAGTCCGGTCTCTGCAAAGATCCCGTTGAGCAGCACGGTCAGGTCACTGAAACCGATCAACCATTTAGGATTTTTCCGGATCAGCTCCAGATCCAGGCCGGGCATGATCCGCAAACAGCCATAGCCGCCCCGTGCTGCCATAATCGCCTTGATCGCATCATCCGCCCACAGGGAATGGAGTTCATGCAGCCGCCTCTGATCATCTGCGGCAAGATAGTCGGATCCGCTTCCGTCCGGAGCCTGCCAGCGAATGCGCAGCCCCAAATCACGCAGCATCTGCAAACCATTTTCAAAACTCTTATAGTCCTGAACAGGCCCGGCAGGATGAACTATGCCGAGGGTATCCCCAGGTCGCAAACACGGAGGCAAACGCGTGGGCAGACACGATCTTTTCATGGAGTATTGCGCTCATGAATAAGGAGCATACCGTTCAGGGTCAGGAGCGGATCAATGGTCTCCAGGGAGTTGGAGTACGGGGCAATAATTGCTGCCATGCCGCCAGTGCCGATGATATTTATCTCCTCATTATCCTTGACCATCTCTTTACTCAACAGGGTCACCATCCGATCAATCATGCCTCCAAAACCGTGCAGTATTCCCGAGTGAATTGCAGAAACAGTGGTGTTACCGATGACAGACTGAACCGGGGAATCTATATCAATTCTCGGCAGCTTGGCTGTCCTTCCGGCCAGGGCATCCAGGGAGATAGCAATGCCGGGGTGAATGGTACCGCCGAGATATTCCCCCTGACCACTAACACAGTCAAAGGTGACCGCAGTACCGAAATCAATAACCAGCAATGCGGTTTTGTACCGTTCCCAGGCGGCAATGGCATTGACGATTCTATCTGCACCCACTTCAGACGGATTTTTCGTCCTGATGACCAGACCGGTATCAGTTTTATGGGAAACCACCTGCGGGGGACTATTACAGCGGGTCAGGTATTTCAGGGCAAAGTTGAGCCAGCTGGTCTCCAGGGTCGGCACCACCGAGGCAACAATAAAACCGGTAACCTCATCCTTGTTAATCCCATCCATCTGAAAAAGGGAGTGGTAACGGATGGCCAGTTCATCCGCAGTTCGGTTGGGGTCTGACTTAAGCCGCCACTGATGGATCAGTTTACGATTCTCAAAGAGTCCGCTTACAGTATGTGAGTTGCCGACATCCACGGTAAGAAGCATAAATATCCCCTAATTGATAGTATTTGCCTGACTCTGCTGGCAGGAGTTAATCGTCTATTTGCGCAATAATCCAGTCCACTGCCGCCAGCAGGTTGTCTGCTCGCATGGCAGGCTGTATTTCCTGATGCGGCCCGATATACTGTTCATCGCCCAGTCCGTAACCGGTGCGAACCAAGACAGAGGTTGCTCCGGCACGAGTCCCGCATTTGAGGTCTGACCAGCGGTCACCCACCATAAAGGATCTGCTTAAATCCAGGTTCAGTTCCTCAGCGGCCTGTTCCAGCAGACCGGTTTTCGGCTTGCGGCAGTTGCAGGTTCGGCGGTACTGTTCTTCTTTGGCCTCTGGGTGATGGGGACAGATGTATATTCCATCCAGATGGGCAGCACCCTTTGCCAGTTGCTGCTCCATTTTTTCATGCACCTCTGTGAGCAGGGATAAAGGGAAATAGCCACGAGCCAGGCCGGACTGGTTGGTAACCACCACCACAGGAATGTGGTGCTGATTGAGTTTATGTATGGCATGCTCAACACCCGACAGGAGAATAAACCTGCTGATGTGGTTGATATAGCCCATCTGTTCGTTGATGGTTCCATCCCGATCCAGAAATACTGCAGCTTTTTTTTCCATGCTTTTTTTCAATTTTTTTTTTCAATCTTTGTTTGCAATCTTTTTTTGCAATAATTTGATTCCTGCCTCTGCAACCTCATCCACCGTTATCTGCTCCATACATTGAAAATGATTTTTCGGGCAATGGGTCTTCATACAGGGGCTGCAGTCGAGGGGATGTCGGATGATGGTTGCTGTATCCGAGTGGGGACCGGTGGCAACATGATCGGTAGAACCAAAGATGGCAACCAGGGGCCGGTTCAGGGCTGCGGCAACGTGCATCAGACCGGAGTCGTTGCTTACAAAGAGGTGACAACGGTCTATGCAGGCCAGAGCCAGGGCCAGACTGGTTTTACCGGTGAGGTCAAGTACCTGCTCATTACATCCTGCTGCAATTTCAGCGGCTGCCTCCTGATCTGCCTGGGTGCCAAAAATGAGAATAAGTCCGTTGCTTTCATGGGCAAGCCGGGCCGCAAGTTCTGCATATTTTACCGCTGGCCACCGCTTAGCAGGCCCATAAGCGGCACCCGGATTGAGTCCAATAATCGGTTTTTCTTTATCTTCAGCACCGATCCGTTCCTTTAACAGTGCCTCCGCCTCCTGCACTGCTCCTGGATCAAGAAACAGTTCCAGCGGACTTTTTTTATCGCCTGTCCGCAGACCGAGTCCGGCAAGCATTTCCTGGTAGTAATGCACCTGGTGTCGTGTGCTGATGTCCGGTTGTTTACGCACTCCGTGAGTGAGCAGCAGACCCCTGCCATCGGTGGTGTATCCTGCCCGGACAGGAATACCAGCCAGCCGAGTGATCAGGGCAGCCTCAAAGGCATTTTGCAGCAGAATGGTCATGGCAAACTGTTTGCGTCGCAGGTCACGGGCAAGGCGCAGTTTTCCCATCAAGCCCCGGTGGCGACCATTTTTTTCATAGAGAAAAATATGGTCGATATGGGGGCAGGAGGCAAAGACATCTGCCACCCAGGGCAAGGCCAGCAGAGTAATCTCGGCATCCGGAAAATTTTTGCGGATGGATCTGACTGCCGGGGTGGTCATGATCGCATCACCGATCCAGTTGGTGGATCGGATCAGAATGCTGTCCGGCTGTGTAGGTAGAGAATTCACAGCAGTTGTGCCAGGTTGTCAGCGGCAAAACCAATACTGTCATCCTGGCTCAGAGCCACCTGATAGTTCTCAATGGCCTCATCCACCCGGTCAAGACGTTGCAGGTTGAGAGCCAGGTTAGCATAGTCAATGGCGGAAACAGGATTGAGTTCAACTGCCCGTTGAAAATGATGGACTGCCTGGGCAAAGTTATCAACCTTAAAGTGGCAGACCCCCAGGATGTTGTGCATATCCGGTCGCTCTTCATCGTATTCCAACCCCTTGTTCAATTCGGTAATGGCCTCTTCATACTGTTCAAGATCACGCAGGCAACTACCGAGATAGGAGTAGAGGTAGGGAGTGTTTTCGTCATTAGGTTCCAGGGTCAATCCACGCTGGAAACAGGCCAGAGCCGGTTCAACAAGTCCCTGCTCATAGAGGTTGCGTCCCCGGTAAAACTCCAGGTAACAGGCATCGGGCAGCTCTTCCTGCATGGCGGTCAGCTTGCTGTCAAGTGCTGCCGGATCTAACAGTTCTGCTGCCAGTTTGGCGGCAAAGAGAGGAGCATCACCGCTGGCGGCTCGTTCCCGAAAATGCGCACCCGGAATGATAGTATAGGCGGCTGGAATCTGTAACTGCGGGTGCATAGTATCGATCACCAGGACATCCATGTTGATATTTTTCAAGACCTGTACGCAATTATCCAGTTCCTGCAAAAAGTCGTCATCGCAGAGATCGGTTATCTCTGCCATGGTGATGGTGGTGTCTGGATGAACCAGATAATCCACTTCCTTGAGGCTGAGTGGTTTGGGCAGCCCGGATGCCACATAGTTGGAACCGGTCTCAAAATCACCAGCCAGCTGGGCAATCTCAGCCAAGGCTCGAATCAGAGCCTTGTCCGCACCCGGAGTGGTGCCAGC
>DAOVTM010000307.1 GCA_030633145.1 Desulfobulbaceae bacterium | reverse complement strand
GCAAAAACTGCAACAAAGAGGAGAAAAACTCCTGTCACAATCCATTTACGGCGCAGGAGTATTGCGATAATCTGTAAGAATTCCACTGTTTTTGTGATTATGGACTTATCGCCCTACGGGCGGGATTCTTGTTCCCAAGCTCCAGCTTGGAAACATTTTTTCAGAAGCTCCAGCTTCACGAATTACGGCAGGAAGCTGGAGCTTCCAAGTTGCGTTCCCAAGCTGGAGCTTGGGAACAAGAGAAATTTTTATATGAAAGTCGCCAGCAATTAAAGCAGGACAAACTTTCATCCTTTGTTGTGATGGTTGTGTCATTATGAGCATTACTGAATAGGAATAGTGATTTCCCCGGAACTCCCTTCAATGGCCTCCACTAATGAGGGCCAATACAGGATACCCCGTTCCAGGGCTAGAAGGGGATTAAGGATATTATTCAGCCTGATCATGAACCGTTCAACATTGGCAATTTTTGATGGCGGCAGATACAGCACATCGTTGGCCTGGATTCGCATGGTCACGGAATAAATATTTTCCAGTGATACATCATCAAACTGCAGCGGGATGGTCATGATTGACAGTTGTTTGTCCTGTTTGCGCAACAGCATTACAACATCGTCAGCATCCTGATTCAGTCCGCCTGCTGCAGCCACAGCTTCCATAATCGTGAGCCGGGATGTCATGGTTGATTTCCCCGGTTGATTGACCTCACCAAGGATATAATACTGTTGTCCTGCCATTTCCAGAGGCATTACTGTTACCTTTGGCTCAATGTAATATCGGGATATTTTAGCTGTGATCGTATTACGCAACTGGTCAACGGTCAATCCGGCGGCCTTTACTTTGCCGATAAAGGGGTAATATAAAAAGCCTGCCGGATTTATGGTTGCCTGTTTTGTCAATTCTTCCACGCCCCAGACTTCAATTGTGAGGGTGTCTCCGGCAGCTAAGGTTATATCCTGGAGCGAGTTTGCTGAAATATTGGCATTAGTACTTAAACCTGGAGGTATTGTTTTCTCTGCAAGGTCATAATTCGCCACCGAAAACTCCTGCTTGGCGCATGAAACCTGCAAAAAAACAAAAAGAAGTAACGATATGATGTTTATGTGATATTGTAAATGCTTTTTTCCCATTGTCTTTGTCAAACACTTTCGTTGATTAATTCCTGACACTAAAAGATACAAAAAACTGTACCCTCTTTATAAATTATGGAAACATCTGATAGCCCACAGGTTTCCCATGCTCCAGGTAAGCGAGCCTGCGAGACTCCGTCAGTAGGAACAAGGCTTCCATAAAATTTAAAGAGGATACGAGGATACGTATATTCTTTCTTGGTAATCACCTAAGCAAACAACTCATTTCTGTATCGATTCTTGATTCAATTTCAATCCTCCTCCCTCAGCAAGCCACAACAGATAGACATAGATGGACCACAGGCGATACCCGTGATCCCTTTTTCCAGTTCTATGCAACTCAAGCATTTCCAAAACAGATGACCTGTTGACCACTGATTTCCGGCTGTGCAGCAGTTCTTTCAGTTCCCTGTCCAGTCCCTGCCTGAACCAGGTATGAATGGGAACACCAAATCCCTGTTTCCGCCGCTTCCAGATCGTCTCAGGCAGGATATCACTGAAACTGTCATGGAGCATTTTTTTCCCCTTTCCGCTGGATCGATGCCAGCTCCGGGGCAGGGAAAAGGCCAGTTCAACCACTCGGGTATCGAGAAACGGAGCCCTGGTTTCCAGGGAGTTGGCCATGGATGCCCGGTCAACCTTGGTCAAAATATCCTGGGGGAGATAGACCAGAGCATCGGCGGTCATCATCCGCTGAATGTCGTCGATATCACATTCTTCCGGCAGAGTCGGCAGTTGATGACCCCGTCCCCGTAGTTCAGGAAACAGCTCATTATAGACCTGTTCGGTATATAACACGGGTGCGGTATAGGGTGTTTCCCAGGCCAGCCGATCAACGATATCCTGGAAGAGGTGAGCTTTTTTCAATATTGAATGGCTGTGGTGGGTCACAGGCTCGGGCAGAGAGCGGATTACCCCGCCAATTCTGCGACGCACCATTTTGGGGAGCCGGGTAAACCAGCGCAAAATAGCCCTGGCCTGGTAGCGCTGATAACCGCTGAAGAGTTCGTCCCCGCCGTCCCCGGACAGTGCCACCTTGACCTGTGAAGCCGCAACCCCGGAGACCATGGAGGTGGGCAGAAGCGAGGAGTCGGCAAAGGGCTGACCGATTTTCCCCAGGATCATATCAAGCAGTTTTTTCCTGTCCCATCCTGCCAGTACCTCGACAAAATGATCTGTTCCGCAATAGTCGGCTACCTGTTGCGCGTACTTCCGCTCATCGTAAGAACGCTCTTCAAAACCGATAGTAAAGGTTTTGGGTCTGATCCCCAGTTCATGGGTCATGATAGAGACGATGAGGGAAGAGTCAACCCCGCCGGAGAGAAAGGCACCAACCTCAACATCGGCCACCATCCGTTTCTCAACAGACTCAATCATGGAACGTCTAAGGTCTTGACAGGCCTGCTCCCGGCTGCCTGAATAACTGCCGATGGACAACTGCCAGTAACTCTGTTCCTGTGGTTCCTGTCCCGGAGACCATGACAGGGTGTGGCCGGGAAGAACTTCTCTAACTGCTTGATAAGCGGTTGTTCCAGGCAGGTAATATCCGTGCCGCAGATAGTCTGCTGAGGAATCCAGGTCTTCCTGCCAAGGTTCTTCCCGCAAACAGGCCAGAGCCGGCAGTTCAGAGGCGCATGCAAAGCTATCCTGAGTCTGCTGATAATAGAGCGGTTTCTTGCCCATGCGATCACGGCAGAGGAGCAGCCTTTTTTTCAGATTATCCCACAGGGCAAAGGCCCACATCCCCTCCATTTTTTCTACAAAAGAAGAGCCATGCAGTATCAGACCGGCCAACAACACCTCGGTATCACCCTCTGTATGAAAGTCCCACCTTGACTGTAACCTGTTGCGCAGTTCTTTGTAATTATATATCTCACCATTATAGGTAAGAATAAATCGCCTCGTAGGATCAGCCATGGGCTGGCGACTGGCAACCAGATCTATGATAGAGAGACGACGATGCCCGATGGTAACGTCTTGATCCTGCCATATTCCATCTGCGTCCGGGCCTCTGTGCTGGAGGGCGACCAGTGCGCTGTGCATCTTTTGCGACAGGTCTTCCCGAACTGTTGCAGGACTGTAAAGGAATGCAATACCGCACATAGTTTTCCTTGTTTTTACTATTTTTTGCCCAATATTCGGGCATCCTTCATATCAGACGCAAAATAGTCGCAGTCTGTACTACTAAATATCTATCAGGCCATCAGCCTATATAGCCTCAACTATCCACTTGACCTTGACTGTCGCACATAAGTGTATGATACTATAATAACAGGTAACGACATCTTCAAGTAGATAAAAAACAGACAAAGCTGACTTTTGGCCGGGAGGTTTATACATGGGGTTAATATACGCTGAAATACAACTTTCAAATCCTCGAGACAGAGATATTAAACCAATCAAGACTATGTCTCTGGTTGATACAGGTTCTCTGCATTTATGTATTCCTGAACATATCGCTATACAGCTGGAGCTTGAAGAACTGTATAAGCGAGAGGTGACGACTGCTGACGGGAAAAAACATCTGGTTCCTTACATGGGACCAATATCACTCAATTTTCAAAACCGTGCCTGCTTTACCGGAGCCCTTGTTTTGGGCGATGAAGTGTTGTTAGGAGCCGTTCCAATGGAGGATATGGATGTGTTAATTTCTCCTGCCAGGCAGGCTCTTATCGTCAACCCTGAAAGTCCCAATATCGCAATGTCCGTAGCAAAGGGGGCAAGACCATAATAACAAAATGTATTCGTGCAACTAATGAACAAGTTCAGTATAGACCTGTCCATACCTGTTTGCAGATTTTGTCCAGCTCAGTCCCATATCCAGGATATGCTTCCGTGCCTTTTGCCCCATTTCGAGCCTTTTCATCGGGTGCATGATACAATCGTCCAGTAGTTCTCCAAGGCGGACAACGTCACCCACCGGATAAATAAATCCCTGTTCTCCATCTTTGATAAGATCAAGCACCGCAGGAATATCCCCGGCAATGACCACCAGACCTGAGGCCATGGCCTCAAGGACTACATTCGGCCTGCCCTCGGCCCGGCTTGCAAAAACAAAGAGATCAGCCCGGTGCATGAAACCTGGAACATCGTCCGGGGCAACTGCGCCATGAAAAATCACTTTGGATTGGATATTGTTTTCCTTACAGTACTGTTCCAGTTTTTCCCTTTCCGGGCCGTCTCCAAGGATGTCAAGCATCCAGTTGTCTGTGGGAAGGGATGCTACAGCCCCAAGGATACAGTCTATTCCCTTACCCGCTGTTATATTTCCAACTGTGAGTAAACGAACTGGTCGCAGACGAACCGGTTCATCCTGTGTACACAGTTTCTTCTGCTTCTTAAAAAAGACATCGTCAATACCGTTTCCGATGCAGAGAACCTTGGCACGATACTTGGGAAACCGGTCGCAGATAAGCTGTTTCAGGGAGGGACTGACCGTAACAATGCGGTCACTGAGAAGAAGACAGAGATACACCAGGATGCGCATGAGCCGGGAAGAATGCATCAAGTTGACATCAGTCCCCCGCAAGCTGGTGACCACTGGTTTGCGATTGATGATTCCGGCAATACCAGCGATCACACCATTAATGGACCAGTTGGCATGGATGATATCTGCATGGCGGCCATGTCGAAGACAGGCCAGGAACTCCGCACCCAGCATGACCGGCAGGAGAAGGCAGGCGGGGTGTTTATGAGTAAGTGCAGTCATAATACCGCCGGAACCATGTGCCAGTTGCTGCCATTTTTTAGGCCCATAGCGGAAACGAATAAGAGAATATCCTGTCACCGAATCCGGTTCCCTGCTGCTGTCCGGGGTAAGCACAGTCACCTGGAAATCCGCCCCCAGATGTTCGACCATTTTTTTGATAAAGATACCGCTCAGGGACTCCCGTACCAAGGGAAAAGAGGTCGTAAGAACAAGGATCTTCAAGAGAGCAGAAAAACGTTAATCTGTCGGGTTGCTGACAAAGACCTTTCCCCCTGCCAAAATATAGACCTCACCGGTATGTGGACAGGTCACCCTGCCCTCCCCGGCAAGGGGCAGCTCAAGCTGTTCACCAAAGCGGGACATCCAGCCGATCTGACG
>DAOVTM010000282.1 GCA_030633145.1 Desulfobulbaceae bacterium | reverse complement strand
TTAAAAAAATCAAGTAAGCGACGATCCCGGATAAACCCGGTGAGTTCAAGGCAAAGCAATTCCCTTGGCAGGGTACTGCAAAATGCATTCAGGGGAAACATGGCTGCCATCATTTTGAAATGACGGGTAACCCAGGAAGAAAATGCATCTTCGGTCAAGGGCAGGAGCAGTTTTTCAAATCTGACCTGGGCAGAACAGATCAGGCCAATTTCATCGGAAATCACCGCAATATCCTCTTCCAGGCCTGCAAAACAATCTTTAATGCTTGCTGCCAAAATCAGATTTCCAACTGCACCAATAAAGGTGCGATATTGATAGGAACCGTTTGCCAGGCGGACAACTTCAATATTGTTATCAAGAATCACTACCCGACTGTCTTTTTCAAGCTCCTGTCGCAGCAGTTCACGGCTGCGTGAAAAAAGACCAGGAATAGCCGGGTTTTCCGGTACATCTTGAGATTTGAGTACCATACGCATGGCCTGGGCCACTTCATAGGAAACCTGACTCCCTTTACCCAGCCAGACAAGCTCTTTGTCATCCACTGTTCTGGAAGATTCGGCGATTACCCGTTTGAGCTCTCCCTCATCAATCCACAATATCTTCAAACGCCTGCCGGCCAGGAGCACGCGGTCGCCCGGTTCAATCTGCCTGACCACTGATTTGGGGATATCAGCCACAGATTCATCACCTACCAGCAGTTGATACTTATCTTCATTTTCCGGAAAATTACTCCAGATTCTGTATTCAAGCAGGGCGTGCCAATAGTGGTAAGCACCACCGAACAAACCTTTGTGCACACTCTTTTTCAGCCAGTTTTTCTTGATCAAAGCGGAAAAAATCTGTTTTATTTCAGCTTGTTCATCTAAATGATTTGAGAAAAGGTCTTGCAGTGCAGCCAGAGTGAGCTGTTTTTTTTCATACAAACATGAAATAAACTGTTGACTGAGCACGCTGGGCATTTTGTCAGACAGTACGGATTCCACCTTTCCCTCTTCGGCCAGACGAAGCAGAGCAAGAAAACGCAACACCTGTTCTCCGGCTCGTCCGCCTCGACAAATCCCCCAGAAATGAATGGTGTTTCGGCGACGATTGGCGCGTCCAATTCGCTGTAGAAATGCGGAAACAGAGTCAGGCGGCTCAAACAGAAGCACCGCATCCACATCACCAACATCAATACCAAGTTCAAGTGTGCTGGTTGCCACACAGACCGCACGAGCCTGCTGACGAAATTGCTGCTCAACCGTTTGCCGTTCCCTGGTGTTGAGGTTTGAATAATGGAGCAAGGCCATACCTTTAAAAGCTCCCTGCCTGTTCAACAAACCAAAAATCTTATCACAACGTCCACGGCTGTTGGCAAAAATCAAAATTTTACGGTATTTCCATTCCCCGGATAAATCAGATAACAGGCTGATCAATTCGCCTTCATCATCTTTTAAATGAATAATACGGGGATGAATATCGCGGCGAACATTTTCAGTGAGCAGAACATAATCTGATCTGAAATGTAAAAAGCGACACACCTCATCCGGATCGGCAATGGTTGCGGACAGGGCAATTTTCTGCAAACGTTTACCGGTTCGACGTTCCAGCCGTTGCATGAGATAGAATAATTGCCGGCCACGGTATTGATGGATAAAAGGATGCACTTCATCAATGATGATGGTGTGAACGCGCAGAAGAAAGGCCTGTAAATCCGCATTCGCACTGCCCAGCATTACGTCCAGGGATTCCGGAGTGGTGAGGATGATGTCTGGACGACCGCCGCCACTGGATTTCATGTCCCCGGTACGTATGGCCATACGGATTCCCAGCCGATCTTTCAGAAGACCTGCAAAACGTCGCCGAATATCAAAAGCCAGGGCTCTGGTGGGAACAATATAAAGAGCGGATTTTTTTCTGTCCGAGGTAATTATTCCTTCCAGGCATGGAGCGAGTACTGCCTCGGTCTTGCCTGAGCCGGTTGCAGACTGGAGAATAAGATCCCTGTTTGCAAGAATTGGCTCAATGGCCTGTTGCTGGACCCTGTGCAGACCTGTAAAAGTCCCGTAAAAGACCCGGAATGTATTGGGGAGCTGAAGGAGTGGATTGGTGTCAGGTGGAGACATGTGATATTCCAAGAGTGTTTGTGGGTTCGGGGATGCACCTGAATAGTTACCTGAAAACCACTATTGAGTCTATAGCATTTTGTTGCTTTTGCCATCTGAAAATATGAGATTGTAGGAGGCTGTTATTGTCAACAGATCTATTAATTTTCAAATTGACCATGTTGTATTTTTGTATTACTTTTGTAGAAAATTTTTTCAGATGCTCTTAGCCGAGCTGAAAAGGGAACCCGGTGGAAATCCGGGACGGGCCCGCCGCTGTGACCGGGGACGAATGCCGCATTTAGGGTCTGGAAAGACCCTTAAGCCACTGACATTTTGTTGGGAAGGCGCGGCAGGAAGGATGAACCGGGAGTCAGAAGACCTGTCTGAAATACAATGATGTTGTCTCCGAGGACAAGAGACAGTATTCGAATTATTCGTGGAAAATCAGGGAATCCCCGGATCAAATACAATTGATCCGGGGATTTTTTTTGCCTTTTTCAGGGGGAGACCCGGGTCGCAGAAAGGAGCCGTATGATGATTTTAAGCGAACCAAGTTTTGGCAAATTGACCATTTTTCTTATTAAGGATTGGGATAGTTTTCAGATGGCCATGCGTTCTTTTGCTCCACCTTACAGAGGACAAAGATGAGAGAAGAAGCGTTTGTCGTTGCTGCACTGTTTTTATTTTTTTCACCTTTTCCGGCCGCGGCCGGAGACCAGCAAGCGGTTATGGCTCTTGATGAAATGGTCGTCACCGCTACCCGGATGGAAGAGAGAGGTTTTGATGTGCCGACTCCGGTGGAAGTGGTCAGTTCTCAGGCACTGACAGTAAGCAATCCAGCCAGTGCGGCTCAGCCGCTTGAATCCCTGCCTGGTGTTTCCGTGGCTGGGTCCGGTTTCTGGAATGTGATGCCGGTTATCCGTGGCATGGGCGGCAACCGGGTTCTGGTCTTAATTGATGGTGACCGGGAGAACAATCTTTGGGCCGGTCGTTCACCTCTGGTGCCGTTTATCGATATTAATAACGTGGAACGAATTGAAGTGGTGAAAGGTCCTGCCTCAGTGCTCTATGGAACCGATGCCCTGGGCGGGGTTGTTAATGTGATAAGCAAAATGCCTGATTTTGCCGGAGAAGATGAGTGGGTTTTTGAAAACAGTGTGGAAGGCCGATACTCCTCTGTTGATGATGGCAGGAACAGCCGCTATAATCTCAGCGGAGGCGGTTATGGTTTGGATTATACCTTCGCTCTTTCTGAACGTGATGCCCATTCGTATGAAGATGGTGGCGGCAACACAGTGGACAATAGCCAGTTTAAAGCCTGGAATATGGATTTCAAGAGCCGCTATCATCTGAACGACGATCATGATGTCAGTCTTGCCTTCAGGAGTAATACTATTGATGATATGGGGGTAACAAAAAAGGCCAATGCCCCATATTCACATTTTACAAGATTTGATACAAACACCTATAAAGCCACCTATCATGGCCAGAATCTTGGCCTGGTCCAGGATCTGCAGTTCAGAAACTGGTACGTTGAACAGAAAAGGAATTATGAAGCCAAAATTTATAGTTCAACAACGCCCATGTATACATTAAAAGAAAACGAGTTTGAGACTTCGGCTCTTGGCTCATCCCTGCAGGCCTGTATTGATATCAATGATGTTCACCGTCTGGTGGGCGGTTTTGAGCTGGTGCACGAGGAGACTGACGCTAATGAGTGGTTGATTACGAAACAGAACGGCAGCGATCGCACTGCCAAGGTGATGACCTTTAAGTCCCTGCCCAATTCCAAGCGTGATCATTTTGGCATTTTTGCTCAGGATGAGATGTTTCTGGGCGAGCGTTTTACCCTGCTGGCGGGTTTACGCTATGACTATTTTATTGCTGATGCCGATGATGTGCCCTTTAGAACTGATGTTTACGGCCCGGACGGCAGTACTCTGGTTCAATCGAAAACAACAGTGAATCATTTTGGACGAAAAGTCGATGATGCTGTCACCTTTAATTTTGGTCTGCTTTATGTTTTAAGCGAGCATGTTCATTTGACTTCCAATCTTTCCTCTGGTTTCAGGGCACCTGATCTCTTTGAGCGCTATTCAACCCGGAGCAGCAGCTATATGATTATTGGAGATCCGGATCTTGATCCGGAATACTCTTATAATATTGATGCCGGGGCCAAGGTTGATTTTTCCCGGATGCGGGGGGCATTCAGTGGGTTTTATTGCCGGGTGGAGGATTACATTGATCTTGCCAATACCGGGAAACTCTTTGCCGGCTATGAAACCCGGGAGTATGTCAATGTTGCCGATGCCGAATTGTATGGGATTGACGGTTCCCTTGAGTTTGATCTTATTGAGAGCTTGACCCTGTTTGGCAATCTTGCTTATGTGCAAGGGCGTGAGCGACACAGCCATGCCTATCTCAACTCCATCCCGCCGTTCAATGGATTGCTTGGCATGCGCTGGCAGGATGAGGTAGCCGAAGGCGTGAAATGTTGGATTGAATTCAGCAGCAGCTTTTATGATCGTCAGGATCATACAGCCGCTGGAGAGAAGGAGACTGCAGGCTACGCGCTTTGTAACGTGCGCAGTGGGATGACTTTTGATTATGCTGGTTGTCGAGAGGTTACCTTGACTTTAAATGTGGAAAATCTGCTGGATAAGGAGTATCGCAGCCACCTGAATACCGAGGATTTCTACAATAATCCCGGATTGAATGTGGTGACGGCACTTAAATTTTCTTTCTAGGAGCTTGGCCGAGACTAGGCATTCCGTATCTTAATGTCACTTTGATAGTGATTGTTTGCGGACAATAATGGTTGAAAAATAATGAATCGGCTCGGTCAGTTTATTGAGGTCGTTGTATATTTTTTCTTCTTTCATGCCGGTTTTTTCAACTAGCACTGCATTGTCTAAGAGATCCAGGCTGGTAAGCAATGCTTTAAGTTCATCCATGACCTTGTGCACTTTCATCAAAACAATGGTGTCAAAGCTGAGAAGGGTTTCCCGGAGCTTGTTGGAAGCAAATGTTGCAGGGATAACTGCCAGTCTGTCATCACCAAGACAGATTGGTATAGCAGTGGTGGCTGAGCATGAACTGAGAGCCGAGATGCCCGGCACAAAAACAACCCTGACATCCGGACGCTTCTCAGTGATGGTCTGGTAGAGATAAAAGCCGGTGGAGTATATGGCAGGGTCGCCAAGGGTGGGAAAGGCAACATCCTTTCCTGCATCCAGACTGGCAAGAACCGTATCGGCCGCATTCTGCCAGGCTCTTGCCACCTCTTTATCCGGTGTTTCTCCCATTCGAACCTTTTTCATGGGGAAGTGGAGCTCCAGGATTGTTTTCCCCTCTAACTCCACAGCCTGTTTTATAATCGATAATGCTGTGGAGTTTCCGTTTTTTGAACCTTTTGGAGTGGCAATAACCGCGCAGTTGGTCAAGGCCT
>DAOVTM010000466.1 GCA_030633145.1 Desulfobulbaceae bacterium | reverse complement strand
TACCGGGACTGCGAGCGTGGGCAATGAAGATCTATAAAAAATCACTGGACTACCCGTGGATCTATTGTAGCTGGAATCCATTCTGGCTGTTGTATCTTTTTCCGTTGAGTCTTCTTCTTTGCCGCTGGTTTCCCCTGTCAGCGATTTTTTCCTCCGTGATCCTGGTGCAGGTCATGGCCCTGCTCCTGTTTGTCAATACCATGAACTGGCGGTATTATTATTTTGTCCTCTGTGGGGGCTATTTTATCCTCCCAATAGTCCTGCTGGATGTGAAGCATCTTATGAACCATGAACCTGAAACTCACACAAAAAATATCGGAATCTGACAGTGCGTTTTTCAATTATCACAGCCAATTATAACGGATCTGCATACCTGGCAGAGACCATTCAAAGTATCCTTGACCAGCAAGAGGACAAAGATATTGAGCTGGAATATATTGTCATAGACGGCAACAGCACGGACAATTCTCTGGATATTATCAACCAGTACGGCTCTGCAATAACCCGCACAATCGTTGAAGCGGATACTGGCCCGGCCAACGCCTTGAACAAGGGGCTGCAACTGGCCACGGGTGAGGTCATTGCCTGGCTCAACTCCGATGACCTCTATTTTCCCGGAACCCTTGGCCGGGTTCGGGATGTCCTGCAACTCCCGGAAAACAGAGAAGCAGCCATCTGTTTTGGCGGCTGCGCCATTGTCGATGAAGCAGGCCAAGAGATCAGAAGCGGTATCAGTCGCTTTAAAGAGCTGTTTTTCCCTCTTTCTTCTCGTTTCACCTACCAGTGTATCAACTATCTCTCCCAGCCAGCACTTTTTTTCAGACCGGCGGCTGTGCAAGAGGCAGGACTGCTCCGGGAGGATATGGTGGCGGCCTGGGATTATGACTTTATCCTCCGCCTCTGGCATTCAGGAGGAGCGGCTCGGGTACAGGGAACACCGCTCGCTGCCTTTCGTTGGCATCCCAATTCCATCAGCGGGCAGAATTTCAGGGTGCAGTTTCAGGAAGAATACCAGGCTGCCAAGGCAGATGCGGGCAGGTTCAGTCCCCAGACCCTTGTTCATTTTCTTGTCCGCTGGGGGATCGTTGGAGCCTATACCCTGATGACAGGGAGGAGGGGAAAATGAAAATTGGTGTAAACACCCTGTTTCTGGTTCCAGGTGATGTGGGAGGGACAGAGATCTATCTGCGTGAGACCCTCGCTGCCATGGCTGGACTGGGCAGAGAGCATTCCCTGGTTTTGTTTACCAATAGGGAAAATGATCAATTGTTAAGGAGTGAACTGGGCGAATTTCAACAGGTATCATTTCATCCTGTAGCCTGTCGGGCTGCGATTCGCCCCCTGCGCATCCTTGCTGAACAGTTTTTGCTTCCCTTTGCCGCACGAAAATACCAGCTTGATGTTCTCTGGTCACCCGGATACACGGCACCTGCCTTCTGCTTCTCTCCCCAGGCAGTGACCATCCATGACTTGCAATATAAGAGTTACCCAGAGGATATGAGCTTTATTGAACGGGTGACCCTGGACAGCCTGGTGAGAATCGCTTGTAAACAATGCCAGGCCGTAATAACGGTTTCAGAGTTTTCCAGGCAGGAGGTCATTCGTTATAATTTTTGTTCTCGAGAGAGGACTTTTGCGGTTTCCAATGGGGTAAGGCGCGATTTTTTCTTTGCCGGTTCCGCAACGGAGGCGAGTGATCTTATTCGAGCAGATGGTATCCATGAACCATTTCTTCTCTGCGTAGCGCACACCTATCCGCATAAAAATGTGGATAAATTAATAAACGCCTTTGCCCTTCTCCAAGATACAATACCCCATCAACTGGTTTTGGTGGGCAAAGAGCGGCGAGGAGAAGAGGCGGTTACCCAGGCTCTGACGGAAATTCGAGAACCATGCCGGGTGCTACGCCTGAGTAATCTTGCCGAAAAAGAGCTGCAAGCACTCTACCAGCAGGCGGAACTCTTTGTCCTGCCGTCAGCCTATGAGGGATTTGGCCTGCCTATCCTTGAGGCCATGATGGCAGGAACAGCGGTGCTGACTGTCAACATGGCATCCCTGCCAGAAGTCGGCGGCAAATATGCCAGGTATGTTGATTCTCCTGAGCCGTCACTATTGGCGGATAGGATTCTCCAGGTATTGCGGCTTTCGCCCCAGGAGCGAACCGTGCATATTGAAGAAGCGAGACAATGGGCAGCAAATTTTACCTGGGAAAAAACCGCTATAGGGACGTTTGCCGTGCTGGCCTGGTGCAATGGGGCAGGTGGTGGATGAGGGATGAGGAGACGCACGGCTTTTTCTCAATACTCATAACTCAATACTCGAAACCACTGCGTTGCTCCTGAAAATCGTCCAGTAATCAACACGAATTCAAAGTATGTTTACGATGTAAGTCTCTACACTTGTCACGGATGCTGTGCCAGCAGGAGAGTTATGCCATTGGATTGTATCACTTCGAAGCAACCGCTGGCAGCGTAGCGTTGCTCGTTCCCATACTGAATGGACGGCTGGGGATCTGAAGTTGACCAGCATATCCGGGTGTTGTCACGTACTGTAATCCGGCTGCCGGAATCGGTAGTTCTAAACGTACGCCCTTGCTGGATACCATTTTTATTCACCCAGCTGATGTCCCAGTCATTGATAAGAACTTCAACGATAATTGTGTAGGAGGATGGAGTAACCGACTGTGCAGTGGCTCTTTGTGCCGTGAGCAACATCAGGGTGGCCGGTGCGAGATAGAGGGTGCTTATGGAACGTAACGAACTCGCCAGAAGCGTACGGCGTGAGCTG